>JABMDG010000047.1:5834-19061 GCA_015904045.1 Nitrospira sp. | reverse complement strand
CTGCCTGCTTGTGCCGCCAACTGTCTTTCCCCTCTGTGTCGAGATCGAAGCCATGTCCCGCATGTTTGACCGTCGCAACCTTGTAGCCGGCGCGCACCAGTTCAGGAATCACACGCTCGATAAAGGTGGTCTTACCGCTGTTGGACCGGCCGACGAATGAGACGATTGGAATAGGCATGAGGTTTCTGGTCATCAGTGATTAGCCAGAAGAAAGCGGCGTCATCATTCTTTCTTCCATTTAACTACTGACGAGCGCCCCTTCTCTAGCAACAGGACAACCGATGCCCCCCGGCATGAACCTGCTCCGCATTCGTCGCCCACGCCTCGCCGCTCAACAGCTGCACCGTCACCCGGTCGCCGGGATTCAGCCGCTCGACCTCTGTAGGAACATCGATCAGGCAATTGGCCTTAACCATCGAGGTGAGAATCCCGGACCCTTGATCGCCGGTCGTCCGGACCTTGAATACACCCTCTTCACGGGTGAGCATGCCGCGCAGAAAGTGGCGGCGATCAGTCCGCTTTGAAAATTTCTCCTGGAACACCGCCTCCACCAGAGGACGGCCATAACTTCGCCGCCCGCCCATCTTCAGCATGGCGGGGCGAACCAATTGTTCGAACGTGACCATCGATGAAACGGGATTCCCCGGCAAGCCGAACGCCAGCTTACCCTGAATTCTCCCGAAGGCCAGCGGCTGTCCAGGCCTGATCGCCAGCTTCCAGAAATTCATCTCTGCGCCGATCTCCTGAAACACCGCTTTCGTAAAGTCGTAGTCGCCCATTGAAACCCCGCCTGACAACACCAGAATGTCGGCATTCAACCCCTGCGAGATCTTCTCTTTCAACGATGCCTGCGTATCCCTCGCGATACCGAGCAGCAATGGAATACCGCCGGCCTCCTGCACCGCTGCGGCAATCCCGTAACTGTTCGAGTTGATGATCTTCTCTTCGCTGAACCGTTCGTCGAGATCGGCCAACTCGTCGCCCGTCGAAAGGATCGCCACACGGGGCCGTTGATACACAAAGACGAAGGACCGGGCCAGGACGGCCAGCATGCCCGCTTCTCCGGGGCGGATCTGTGTACCTCTCGCAATGATACACTCACCTTTCTTGACATCTTCCCCGCACGGACGGATGTTGGAACCGCGAGGTTCCGGCTTGAACACGCGGACCGTATCGGGCGTATGCTCCGTATCTTCTACTTTCAGGACCGTGTCGGCCCCCTGCGGAACCGGCGCGCCGGTCATAATCCGAATAGCCTGTCCGGCGCCGACTGTTCTGGAGGGCATTCTGCCGGCCGGCACGTCTTCGATCACCGCCAATGTGACGGGCTTCTGAATCGCATGTTCCTGCGCGATATCCTCCCACCGCACCGCAAACCCATCCATGGCGCTGTTGTCCCACGGCGGATTGTCCCGCTCGGCCACAATATCTTCACCCAGCGTCCGTCCAAGCGTATCGAGAATGGAGATTTTTTCCAGCCCCAACACGGCTGTCGCATCAAGCACGATCTTCTGCGCATCCTGAAGGGGAGTTAATCCTTGCATCATATTCATCCGCGGCGACCGGCAATCACCGTCAGCCTTTTTGTGAAGCGGCTCTCTGCAGCGAGCCGCTCTTCTTGCAGAACGTCTCAACCTGATTGGCAATGTTGTGGTACGCCTCAGCAGTCGGCGTATCAGAATTGAAAAGCGCGAATGGCTCGCCCGCATCGGATTGGGTCACCACATCTGGGTCCAGCGGAATACGGCCCAAGAACGGTACGCCCATATCCAGCGCAGAGGCCTCGCCGCCGCCTTTCCGGAACACGTCAATATGATTGTGGCAATGCGGACATTCCAACCCGCTCATATTTTCAATGATACCGATGATCGGCACTTCGCTGTCCCGGCAAAATGTGACGGACTTGCGCGAATCGAGCAACGCCACCTCTTCGCGTCGGCGCTGGGCTGCACCATGCCCGCTGACATGATCAGCGCCATCGCCTGCTCCACCGTGATATCGAGTTCGATCACCTTGCCCTGATATTCAGTCTTTCCATCATGGCACCGGAAACAGTCCTTGAGCGCCCGCGCGCGAAGATGGGACCCTTCCGGGTGGTCCGGAGCCCAGGGTTTGCTGTCGGCGGACACATGTCCCCGTGGAACTACGATGGGATAGCCCTTGATCGGCCGGTCATGCACCACACCGGCATGGCAGGCCATACACCCTTCTCTATTCCCGCTTCTCTCGAATGCCTCCATATGTTTCCGATGGCTCATGACAAGGCCGACTTCTTTCACCGGCGACGGCAGATCGCGTGGCGCGACTTCCGAGACCCGAAGGATGTTCCGATGGCAACTCAGACAGCGTCCGGAATCGACGTTCGCTTGCAGATTGTGCAGATCGACCGGAGTCCCAAAGGCATAGCGCACCACATCCCGCGTTCCAGCCCACACCTTGTCACGCAACCAGCCCTCGAGTCCAGGCCTGACATGGCACGCGACGCAGGTGACCTCCTTGTGTGAGGACACCGTCCAGCTCTCATAGGAGGGCGCAATTACGTGGCAGCCGGCGCAGAATTTCGGGTCGTCGGTCAAAGGAACGGCAACGCCGCCGAGCGCGATCACGCCGGCCACGAGACCGAGTAGGACAGCTAGCCTAGGTTTCCAGTTCATGCTCCGATTGAGCACGTCGGGGGAACCGCTTTGTGATGAGCGCGGCCACGGCGGGCACCTCGTCCAGACCAAATACCGGCACGTCGAGCGAGAGCGGCTGGTCAGAAACCACCGCCAGCAGCCCTTCTGACGAGACAGGCACTTCCCCGAATTGATCGCGGACGATCACGATTTTGGGATAGCCCTCGTGTTTCCAGCCTTCCGCAATGATCAGATCGTAGGTCCCGTCCAGAAACCGGTCTCGCACCTCTTCGACCTTCAGCTCGTCCGAAACGTCGGCAAACAGCGCCATGCTCCCCTTCGACAAGACCACGACACTGCTGGCCCCCGCCCGCTTGTGCCGCCAACTGTCCTTGCCCTCCGTATCGAGATCGAATCCATGGCCTGCATGCTTGACCGTGGCCACTTTGTACCCGGCACGCACCAGCTCAGGAATGACCCGCTCGATAAACGTGGTCTTGCCGCTGTTCGACCGCCCGACAAAGCATACGATAGGAATGGACATGGGGGGTTCTTCGTCAACAACAGGACAATCGATGTCCGTCGGCTCGACCCTGTTCGGCTTTCGTCAGCCAGGTCTCGCCGCTCAGGAGTTGGACTGTCACCAGGTCGCCGGGGTTGAGCCGTTCTATCTCAACCGGCACATCAATCAAGCAATTGGCCTTTACCATTGAGGTGAGGATCCCCGATCCCTGATCACCGGTTGTCCGGACCTTAAATACACCTTCTTCACGCGTGAGCACCCCGCGCAAAAAGTGCCGCCGGTCCGGCCGTTTGGAAAATTTCTCTTGGAACACCGCCTCGACGACTGGGCGTCCATAACTTCGACGCCCGCCCATCTTGAGCATGGCAGGCCGAACCAATTGCTCGAAGGTGACCATGGACGACACGGGATTTCCCGGCAAGCCGAAGGCCAGCTTGCCTTGAATTTTTCCGAAAGCCAGCGGCTGGCCTGGCCTGATCGCCAATTTCCAGAAATTCATCTCCGCACCGATCTCATGGAACACGGCTTTGGTAAAGTCGTAGTCGCCCATTGAAACCCCGCCCGACAGCACCAGAATGTCGGCATTCAAGCCTTGCGAGATTTTTTCCTTCAGCGCCGCTTGAGTGTCCCGCGCAATGCCGAGCAACAGCGGAATGCCTCCGGCTTCCTGCACGGCGGCGGCCATCCCGTAGCTGTTCGAGTTGATGATTTTTTCGTCGCTGAACCGTTCATCGAGGTCTGCCAGTTCATCGCCCGTCGAGAGAATGGCGACGCGAGGCCGTTGATAGGCGAATACGAAGGACTTGGCGAGCACCGCCAGCATACCCGCTTCCCCAGGTCGAATTGGCGTCCCCTTCGCGATGATGCACTCGCCCTTCTTGACGTCTTCTCCTCGAGGCCTGATGTTGGAACCCCGTAGCTCCGGCTTGAACACGCGGACGGCGGACGGCGTATGCTCCGTATCTTCGACCTTCAGGACCGTATCCGCGCCCTGCGGGATCGGCGCGCCGGTCATGATTCGGATGGCCTGTCCCGCACCGACCGTCTTCGACGGCATCCGGCCCGCAGGCACGTCTTCGATCACGGCCAGCGTGACCGGCTTCTGGATCGCATGGTCCTGCTTGATATCCTCCCAGCGGACGGCGAACCCGTCCATGGCGCTGTTGTCCCACGGCGGGTTGTCCCGCTCAGCCACGATATCTTCGCCCAGTGTCCGGCCGAGCGCATCGAGCAAGGAGATTTTCTCCAGGCCCAGCACGACCGTCGCGTCGAGAACAGTTTGTTGCGCTTCGTGAAGGGGTGTCAGGCTGTTCATCGTGTTCGTCGGCAGCCGGCGGCCGTCAGCTGAGTGGTACAGCGGTTTTCAGCAACGAACTGCCCTTCTTGCAGAAGGCTTCGACTTGGTCGGCAATACGATGGTAGGCCTCGGCGGTCGGCGTATCGGAGTTGAACAGCGCGAACGGCTCGCCTGCATCGGATTGGGTGACCACATCGGGATCGAGCGGGATGCGCCCCAGAAACGGCACGCCCATGTCGAGGGCAGAGGCCTCGCCGCCCCCCTTTCTGAACACATCGATCTGGTGATGGCAGTGCGGACATTCCAATCCGCTCATATTTTCGACGATTCCGATAATCGGCACTTCACTGTCCTTGCAGAAGGTGACCGATTTGCGCGAATCGAGCAGCGCGACCTCCTGCGGCGTCGTGACGATCACGGCACCGCTGACCGTGCCGAGCAAATCGATTGTCGTCACCGATTCGTTCCCGGTCCCGGGAGGCAGGTCGATCAGCAGGAAATTCAAATCCTGCCACTCCACGCCGCCGAGCAACTGATTGACAAACTCGTACTTGTACGCGTCGCGCCAGATGATGGGGTCGTCTGAATTTTGCAGGAGAAAGGACATCGACGCGATTTTGAGATTGTAGGCCTGAAACGGAATGATCCCCCCGCCGGTGCTGATCTTGAGCTTCTGCCCTTCGGCGCCCACCATCTTGGGAATGTTGGGCCCATGAATATCCATGTCGCAGATGCCGACATGCCACCCTTTGAGCGCGAGACTGACCGCGATATTCGTCGTGCAGGTGCTCTTGCCCACCCCGCCCTTGTTGCTCATAATGAGCACCTTGTGCTCGATTCGCTCCATCCGCTTGGCCACGAGCCATCGACTGTGCCCTTCCTTGTCTTTCTGGCACCGCTCGTTCTCATCGCAGATGGCGCAGGCCCACAGGTAGGTGCAGGCATCGCTCCCACCACTGCTGATCACATTCAGTTCACGTCCCATCACTGCCCCTTGCGTTGACTACAGGCGCGTGCCCGTCTCGGACTAGCGCCGTTGGCCCGACGAGGGAACCCCCACGTACTCACTATCCGAAGACTTACCCACTGATACACCCGCCGCCCCAGCCCCCGCTGTCGCCATGGCCACCGCAGGCACACCTGCCAGTTTGTCTTCGGCGGGCTTCTGCTTGCCGAAAAACTTGGCGCCGAAAATGCCGACCCAGTAGAGAAGAAACATGGGGCCGGCCATGAGGCACTGGTTAAATGGATCGGGCGTCGGGGTCAGAATCGCCGCAATGATAAACGAGCCCAGCAGCGCCCACTTCCAATACCGAATCAAAAACGGCGCATCGACCCACCCCATCTTGGCCATGAGCGTGATCGCGAGCGGCACTTCAAAAATCAATCCGAACACCATCAGGAACCACAGCGCGAACCCGACATACTGCGCGATGGAAATCTGCGGGGCAAACCCCGCGTTGACACCGTACGAAATCAAAAAATTCAGCGCGAACGGGAGGATGAAGAAAAAGGAGAAGCCGACGCCGCAGTAAAATGCCGCCGTGCTCACACAGACGAACGGACCGACGAACCGCCGCTCCTGGGCATGCAGCCCCGGTACCACGAACCGCCAGATTTCATACAGCACATAGGGAGTGGCCAGTACGAGCGCGAACAGCCCCGCGACCTTGACGTTCTGCCACAACGCCTCGGCCGGGGCCAGAAACACAAACGGCACGGTGGGCAGGTCCGTCGGCTCCCACGACAAGGTGCTGGGCACAAACATATTCTGCAAGGGGATGCGGAGCCATTTGACCAGGGTGTCCGCGTAGAAAAACGTCCCCAGAAACACAATCGCCGTGACGATGACCGTGCGAGTCAGGCGCACCTGGAGCTCTACCAGGTGCTCCATGACCGGCATCTTCTTGTCTTCCAGCGGCTTGAAGACCGAGTCTTGCAGCCAGCGATTGAACGCGTCCAGCACAACCCCTCACTTGGGATTCACAGCCACGAACAGACTGTTGCCCTGCCGATTGACCAGCAAGACTGCCAATTCATCTTTCTTAATCTTGCTGACAGCCTTCTGATACTCGTCCAGCGTCTTGATCGTTTCGTGGTTTACTTCCTGAATCACGTCGCCGCGCTGCAACCCCGCGGCTTCCGCCTGTCCGCCCCCTTCCACCGAGACGACCACCACCCCCGTCGTCTTCGCGGATATGTTCAATTGGCTCATCAACGCATTATCTAACGCCTGAACGCGAAGGGACGCCAGAACATTGTCCGGCGGCTTGATCGTTTCGCTCGGCTCTTTGGGCGGTGCCGGTTCTTTCTTCGCCAGCATCTCATCCGTCGGGCGTTCGGCAACCTTGACGGCGATTGTCTGTTCCTTTCCGTCGCGGAGCACTTTGACCAGCGCGTCTTTCCCGACCATAGTCCGCGCCACGAGGTTGCGAAGCTGACTGACGCTCTGAATATCTTTTCCGTTGAACGCCACCACGACATCGCCTCGCTTGACCCCGGCGGCATGCGACGGGCCGTTTTCATTGACGTCGCTGATCAGCACGCCTTTCCGATGTTCCGGCAGCTTGAACGACTTGGCCAACGCCGGTGTAATTTCCTGGATGGCGACTCCCATCCAGCCACGCACGACTTTCCCCGTCCGTTGCAGACTCTCGACGATGTCGAGCGCAATACTGCTCGGGATCGCGAAGCCGACGCCTTCAGAGCCGCCTGTCCTCGAAAAGATAGCCGTGTTGATTCCGATCAGATCGCCGTTCATGTTTACGAGCGCCCCGCCGGAATTGCCGGGATTGATGGCGGCATCAGTCTGAATGAAGTCTTCATAGTCGGCGATGCCGACATTACCACGCCCCAGGGCGCTGATGATGCCGAGCGTCACCGTGGAACTCAACCCGAAGGGGCTGCCCACGGCCAGGACGAGATCGCCCACCTGTAATTTTTCATACTCCGCCCACTTGAGTGACGGCAGATCCTTGGCCTCGATCTTGATGACGGCCAAATCGGTTTTCGGATCGGTGCCGATGATCTTGGCGGAAAACTCGCGCCGGTCGTTCAAGGTCACCGTGATCTGGCTTGCGCCTTCGACGACGTGATTGTTCGTGACGATATAGCCGTTCGGATCGACCACGACACCTGAACCAGCACTCTGCTCAGGCCGGCCATGCGGCGAAGGCGGCGCAGGGGGCATCGGCGGTGGCGTCGGCAATTCTTCTCCACCCGGTTCCTCACCGGGCGGCTTTCCGAAAGGACCAGGAGGCAGCCCCCCGCGGCGGCGCCCCCCCTCCCCTCCGCCGGTCACGGCGATATTGACAACTGCGGGCGTCGTTTTCTTGACGATCTCGGAAAAGCCCTGAGCGAACGCCGGCGGAACCCCGGCGGCTGAGGCGGACACCCCACCCTCAAGGCCGACAAGGGCACAGAACCCCAACAGCAATCCACCGCCAATTGACCATACGGTCATGGGCTGACGTCGATACACCATAGAAGTAATCCTCCAGAAGATTGATCTCATCTAGCCCCCAAGACACAGCGCTACCCTGACTCCCGGCTTCGTCTCCGAATCGGATACTGCATGGTCCTACGAAGCCAGTACGCCATGAACGCATCATCTTACACTAATCTTTCCTTGGGCTTCAAAGAGGAAAAGTCTAGAAAATTTGGCCCGCACCGGCCTGTACGCGGCGCTATTCAACGGATCGCCGGTTGCTTTCGCCCCATGTTTCCAGTACGGTGGCGCGAAACTGCTTCAATAGGCTCAGTGGTGACTCTTTCCAGCAAGACATCTTCACGCCGACCATTCTCCGCCGCATCCCTGACCCTGGCCGGATATGCAGTCCTACTGGGTGCCGGATGCGCCCGGCACCTGGAATTCCCTCCCATGGGAGAGCCGCTGCCCTATACCGTCAAGCTCGAACTCTCTCCGTCCATCACGCCGCACACGTTTCATTACACAGACTCCTGCGGACAGCCGGAAGAAATCCCGATCGGTCATCAGATCGAGGCGGCGCTGCATGAAGGGGCGCGCCGGACGTTCAAGACAGTGATCTCCGACGACGCCGCCGGCAAGAGCATCGCACCAGATCATGTGATCAAGATCGACATCCGCGATTGGTTCTTCGACCTCGATAAGGATGCGCTGTACGATCGGGCTCCCGCTACCCTGCGGATGAATGCGTTCGCGCGGATGCATGACAAGACCGGCACCCTGCTCCGGGAAACGGAGTTCAAGGTCGTCCGGCAGGAACGGCTTCGGCTGGAGCGGGTCGGCAAGAACTGCGATTACATCATCGACCCGTTCATTGAGAATACAGCCGTTGAATTGGCTTACAAGCTCTTCATGGATACCAGAGTCGCGCTTGGAGCACCATCCGCTTCGACTCCGGTCGCTGAATCCCCTCCCGGTTCACCGAGTTCGCCTTCCACAGGCGGCCCCTCCTCAACCGCGTCCGCGTCGCCGTCGACGCTTCGCTTCAAAGCCCTGCTGCTCGACGAGAACAGCAATCTGAGGTTTGAGGGTGGTGAGCATGTCCGGGTCCGCGTGGATGTCGTCAATATCGGGACAAGCCCGGTTGAGCACGCGTTGGCCTCGCTCACCGGCACTCCGGCGGTCATCGAACAATTTCCCACGACCAGTTTGAGGATTCCCACGCTGCTGCCAGGCCAGACAAAAACCATTGAATTCATCGCCACCTTGCCCGTGACCATTCAGCCGCTGCACGCCGAGATCCTTGTTACGGTCACCGAGTCGGGGGGAGCCGCCGCACCACCCCAGACACTGTCTCTTACGATTCAATCGGCCGGTGCCGAAATGCGCTGACCCGTGCGATTCCTGGCGATTCGCAAGTCACGAATTCAACCGGCTCTCGCAATACACAATACAATCCGACCCCTAATTTTCGACCCCTAACTTCCTTGTTCGTCAGGTTGTCCAGTGGATAGCCAGTTGCTTTCGCCCTATACGTCCAGTACGGTGGCGTAAAACTGTCGCAACAGGTTCGGTCGTGACCCCTTACAGTAAGACACCTTCAATCCGATCATTCTCCGCCGCACATCTGATCCTGGCCGGATGTACCGTCCTGCTAAGCCCCGGGTGCGCCTGGCACCTGGGAGTTCCTCCCAAGGGAGAAGCACTGCCCTCTACGGTCACCCTCGAGTCATCTCCTTCCAAAACCACCTCTGCGTCGCTGTCGAAACTTCGCTTCAAAGCCCTGTTGCTCGACGGGAACGGCAATTTGTTTCTGGAGAGTGGCGAAGAGGTTCGGGTGCGCGTGGATGTCGTCAATACCGGGCCGACCCCGATTCAGAAGGCCTCAGTTTCCCTCACCGGCACGCCGTCGGTCATCGGACAATTCCCGTCGACAACCCTGACAATTCCACCGCTGCAGCCGGGAGAAACCAAGTCGCTGGAATTCGTGGCAACCTTGCCCTCAAGCTTTCAACCGCAACAGGTCGAGATCCGTGTGTCCGTCACCGAATCAGGGGGAGCCGCTGCACGGCCTCAGACGCTGCTGTTCATCATTCAGCCGGCTGGCGCCGGAGCCGACGACGCGGACCAGATTCCGGCTGCAGTCTCGGATTTTCACCAACCCCAGACCTACGTAGTCTCCATGCTCGTCTTATCCAGACTCGCCGCGCTGACCGGCGCCGAAACGCGCTGATCCGCCACCTTAACATCTACCCAGCCCACGACCGAGTAACGGCGTCCGCTCCGTTCTATCGCCGGTCGACGAGCCTATCGAGGAGGAGTACTATGCGGCATGGCCCTGCGCTGGAAACTGCTTCTTGGTCTTGGGATCGCTCTGATCGCCCTAGGCCTAGGCCTCGACTGGCCGCCCCAAACAGACTCCTCGCTGCCAAACACCAAATCTTTTTTCGTGCTCCTGGGCGGAGTCGTCGGCATTAGCGGATTGGTGATTGGACTGAGACGGGACAAATAGGAGCCAGGCCAAGACCGAGGAAGCCCACCACACGTGCCCTCCTCACACGACCGAGAGATAGCAGTCTTAAGCACGATGGCATGAAGCACCCGAAGGGACAATTCAACCGGAATGGGAAGTCATCGTGACCTCGACAAGGCCAGGATGCTGGAGCGATGGCGCGGGTCTATGACAAGGCCGGCGTCTTACTGCGGGAAACCGAAATCAAAGTCTCCCGTCGTGAGCGGCTGCGACTCGAACAACTCGCCAAAAATTGTGATTACATCATCGATCCTTTCCTTCGCGATACGGTCATTGAGTTCGCGTCGAAAACCTTCCGGGACACGAGAGTCGCACTCGGAGAACCGCCCCCCTCTCCTCCAGCAGCCCAGGCCTTCCCATCCGATCCACCGGTCCTTTCATCCAAGAGTTCCCCTTCCTCGCCGACGGAAACGCTCTCGACCTCGAAACTTCAGTTCAAAGCCCTGCTGCTCGACGAGAACGGCAACTTGATTTTGGAAGGCGGCGAGCATGTGCGCGTGCGGGTGGACATCATCAACACCGGCATGAATCCGATTCAGAATGCCTCGGCCACACTGACGGGCACACCGTTGATCATCGGGCAATTCCCCGCGACAACCTTGTCGATCCCGCCGCTGCAACCGGGGCAAACGAAATCCCTGGAGTTCATAGCAACCCTGCCTCCGACAACCAGGCCGCAACAGGCCGAGATTCGCGTGGCCGTCACCGAATCGGGAGGAGCCGTCGCGCCGCCCCAAACGCTTTCACTGACGATTCAGCCGGCAGGCGCCGGAGCAGACGATGTGGACCAGATTCCCACCCGAAGGCCAGGCTTTCAACAGTCCCACGTCTACCTGGTCTCGATCGGAGTCGGTGCCTATCGCGATCCCAAGCTCACGCCCCGCCGCTATGCGGCGATGGATGCGGAGACGGTGGCCAACTACTTCCAATCGCTCGGCGGCCTCCCCCCTTCCAACGTCAAACTGCTGCAAAACTCGAAGGCGCTCCATACCGACATCGACGACGTGTTGTTCGACTGGCTCCCGCTTCATATGGCTGAGAACGCTGCCGTAATCATCTATTTTTCCGGACAGGCATTGGTCACGCCAACCGGCGCCGTGTTCCTGGCTCCCTACGACGGAAGCCTCGCCGCAACGGCACGGCTCTACCCGCTGAGAGATATCGAGTCGGCCCTCGCCAGGCTCAAGGCCAAACAGGCCGTGTTCCTGTTCGACGGCATGGTGTCCAGGCTTCGCGGGGATGCCAAGGGAAAGATCGCGTCACCCCGCTGGGAACTGGGGAACGGAAATGTAGTCGGGCTGATCGGAGGTACTGACTTTACGAAGGGAGTGGAAGACGACCAACATCGCCACGGCCTATTTACCTACTATCTCTTGAAGGGACTGCGAGGAGACGCGGACACAAATCGAGACGGCACGGTCACACTGGGCGAAACGAGTGCTTATGTACGCCAGAAAGTTTCGTGGGCGGCAAAAATACAGTTCAACTCAGACCAACACCCTCAAACGTTTCCCCTCCTTAAGCCAGAGGACACCGCTGCATCTCTTGTGCTCTCCAAACCAGCCTCCATGACCGGCGTAGAAACACCCTAACCTCCATGAGATCATGACAGTTCGCACATCAAGAATTGGACCTGGGTTCGCAATGCACAATACACGTACCCCCAACCTCTGGACTCGCAAGTCTCTCTAGCCCACATTATTCATGACGGTTCGCGACGAAACCGCCAAGATGCCAGGCGAGACAGGCATGCGGAGCCCTGAGAGACCGAGGCATACTTGAAACAGTATGTCGAGGTCACGAGGGGCGAGCCTGCCTGCTGGCCGCGCCACGCTCGCGGCCAAGCTGGTCGCAGCGGCGTATCGGCGGTTGCAGTAGAAGCGCTCATGAATAATGTGGGCTCACCCGTGATGCCAGGCTATTTCTGCTTCAGCGCATAGGCCAGGAGCATCGCCGCGAGGAATAGCAATCCCACCGTCAGGGCATATTGGCCGATCGGCGAGTCCATCCCCTTGTCGGGCTGATCTTGAACAGCCCGCTGTGTGCGCACCAGGAATGCCGGCTGGTCAAATCGCGCCTTGGCCAGATCGTCCGGCTGCTTGAACTCCGCATCGGAAAAGTCCGCCTTCCCCAAAAATTGCGCCCCTGCAAATGAAGCAGCCCCCTCAAAGACGACAAATCCAAAGAACGTGTCACGGCTGAAGATGGCTTCATGAAAACTGACCTGCTGCGCGAACCGGCTCCCTGAAAACCCTGTTCCCGATCCGAATCGCGCCCGTTCCAAGAGAGCCTGTTGTTGAAATGTCACTTCGAGAAACTCTGCCAGACCATCGAACAGCGCACCTGTGCAATCGACTGGGCCATGAAACATGGCGCGATGGAATCTCGTATGGGGCCCGAACCTGGCCTCTCTGCAAGCCAGCAACCGTGTAAATTGCCCTTGAACAAAGAACACCTCTTTTTGAAATACCACCCCGGATAGATCGACGATGCCTTGAAACCGCGCACGCGAAAGGTCCACCCCTTCCGTGAATGTCGTTCCATGAAAATCCACCGGTCCGTCGAACTGAAGTGTGCCTTGGGCAGACCGATGACGCACCGCTCCCAAAACTATCGAATCGCTGATCGTCAGCGCCCCCCGGACGAGACGCAATTCCTGCCCACTTTGCTGATTCGGCGGTTCCTGTCGTTCAGGGGTAGAACCCGGCTTCATCTTGGCCGTCTGCAAGGACAGATGGTCGAAGCTCAGATCGCCGCGAACGATCACCCCCGCCAGCTCGACCGCCTGCCCTCCTTCCAGCACCTCCATGATCGCCGCGCTGCTAACGGCGT
>JABMDG010000047.1:0-5734 GCA_015904045.1 Nitrospira sp. | reverse complement strand
CAGGAGGTAGCCCACGCCGGTCATGGCATGAATCGACCCCCGTATCCACGGGGTGGAGGGGTCTTGCACCGCCCGCGACCAATAGAGCGCTGCCAACAGCGACGCGGCGGGGAACAGCGGGCCGATGTAGTGGGGCAAGCGGGTGGATGACAGGGTAAAAAATACGAAGGTGCCGACCAGCCAGAGGGCCGCAAACCATTCCAGTTCATTGCCGGATCGGTCTGTGTCCTGTGAGTCGAGTGGTGCGGAATCGGTTCGTCCTCCGCGCCGCCATTCCCTCCAACTCTGATAGGCCCTGTAGAGCCCAGCCGGCAACAACAGGCTCCAGGGAAAGAAGCCGAGGAGCAGCACAGGGAAATAAAACCAGGGCCCTGCTCCGTGCCCTTCCATCGGAGCAAGAAAGCGGCCGACCGTGTGAACCTTTGCTTGAGCGCCATATGCGTCGCCGTGGATGAGGAACATGGCGGCGTACCAGGGGCCGGCCAGTCCGAGGAACACCAGCGTGCCGGCGATAGGAAAGCCCCGTTGCCAGAAGATCTTCCAGCGCCGCGTTGCCGTCAAGTACAGTCCGGCGGCAAGTGGAGGAATCAGGAACCCAATCGGCCCTTTGGTCAAGGTTGCGAGGGCCATGCCCATATAGAACCCCCACATCCAATGCCGCCCTGCTCCCGGCTCATGCAGGCCCAGCCAGAATCCATAGAGCGACAGGGTGGTGAAGAAGATCAGCACGCTGTCGGTGATGGCCATGCGCCCCAGCGCGAGCATCTCGATATTCAACAGCAGCATGAGCGCGCCGAATAGCCCGACGGTGGAGCCCCGCAGCCGGGTGAGAAACAGATAGTGCATGAGGATCAGTCCCACGCCGAACAGGGCGGAGGGGGCACGGGCTGCGAATTCGTTGACCCCGAAGGCATGATAGGACAGGGTCATCAACCAATAGACGAAGACCGGTTTGGCGACACGTAGTTCGCCGTTGAAGGTGGGCGTGACCAGGTCGCCGGAGACGAACATTTCGCGGCCGGCTTCCGCGTTCCGCCCTTCATCGCGGTCGGTGAGCCCCATGTCGCCGAGGCCGAAAAACAAGAGCAAGCCCGACAGGGCCAGGAGCACCGTCACCGTCGTAAACTGGTTGGGCTGTCGGTCAGCAAGCACAGGATGATCCTACGGCGTGAGCCATGAATGCATGAGCGGACAGTTGAACGGTCGAACCATCATGACTGTTAGCCCACAGTATTCTTGACGGTTCGTGACGAAACCGACGAGGCGCCAGGCGAGACGGGCACGCGGAGCCCCGAGGGATTGAGGCATACTTGAAACAGTATGTCGAGATCGCGAGTGGCGAGCCTGCCCGCTGGCCGTGCGAAGCTCGCGGCCAAGCTGGTCGTAGCGGCGTATCGGCGGTTGCAGTAGAAGCGCTCATGAATACTGTGGGCTAGGCCGGAGGGCCGGCTGGACCGTTGGCTTGGTTTGCGCGGCGGATCAGCATCAGGTTGCGAATATAGACGACGGAGCCGACACTTTGTCCCGCGATGAAGACCGGGTCCATGCGGTAGATCGCATAGGCCAGCGTGATGAGCCCACCGATCAGGCTCATATACCAGAACGAGACGGGAACCTGGCTTTCGGCTCTTTTTTCGGAGGCGATCCATTGGACCAGCCAGCGACCGAAAAAGAGAGCTTGGCCGAAGAAGCCGATACCGAGCCAGATGGTCTCCGTCGTCAGCATGAGGCGTGGAGGGCGATCAGTGATGAGCGGGGATCGATGCTTGGATAGACAAAGCGGACCGAGGTGTCCGGTTCCATTGGAGACGAGCCACGCTGTGTCACGCCGATTCTCTAACTTTGTAGCGCAACACCCGGTCCATCATCCAGCGCACGGCGATCAGATCGTAGAGCGACTTGAACAGCCGGTTGCCCATGCCGTACTTCGAGAGGCCGTGAATGCGCGGATAGTGCCGGACCGGTACTTCGGTGACGGTGAACCCATGCATCAGGGCGAGCGCGGGGAAAAACCGGTGCATGCCTTCGTACAGGCGGATGCGCTCCAGTACGGGCCGCCGGAATACTTTCAGAGGGCATCCCGTATCATGGACACCGTCATGAGTGAAAAAGTTTCGCACGCGGTTCGCAATTCGGGAGGAGATCATCTTTACGAAGCCGTCCTGCCGCTGCTGTCTCCACCCGCACACGAGATCGTGGGTGGCCGTGAGGGGGAGGAGCTTCAAAATGTCTTCACTGTCCTGCTGGAGGTCGCCGTCGATCTGAATAATGATCTCGCCCGACGAACGGCGGAATCCCGCGTCCAAGGCGCAGGTCTTGCCGTAATTCCGGTCGAAGTGAAACACCTTCATTTGCGGGTGGAGCTTGGCCAGGCGGTCGAGTTCCTCGCTGCTGCCGTCGCTGCTGCCGTCGTCCACCAGGATGATCTCGAACGGTCTCGACCGTGAGTGCTCGTGGGAATCCAGCACTTTGAGGAGGCTCGCGAGCAGAGGCGATAAATTGTCTCGCTCATCCTTGATCGGGATGATGACGGAAGCCCAGGGGGTGGACGGCGTCATGACAAACGAATGCTCCAGCAGAAATCCGCACAAGGCGTCATCACGCGCGCATTCTAACGGATGGTCGAAGGAGCGTCAAACCAGACGGGGGATGCACGCGCCGTCCGTATCACGGCTTCGCCGCCCCGATGGTGAACCGCATCGCGCCCATCAAGCTCATCTCGTTGACTTGCTCGCCGGCGTGGATCTCCACTTTGTAGCGGCCGGGACGCCAGCCTCCCTTGACCGTGACCTGTTGGTTCCCAGGTCCTGCCAGCGTATAGCGGGCATTCTGACCGGCCCGGCTGATTGTGACCGGCGTAGGGGCGGTATTGATCGTCACTGAACCCGCGACTTCCGTCGACGGGGTCACGGTAATGGCCCCGGTGTGGGTACTGGTTGGATCGACAACAATGGTATAGGTACCGGTGGCCGGCAAGGGGCTCGGTGCTTTCAACCCTCCACCGCCCCGGCCCACAGTGGTCGAGGCTAAGACCGTCCCATCCTGGTTGAGGAGTGTGATCGTGCTCGATGTGACCGTGACAGACGAAAACCCTAGATTGACCCATTGTCCGGCCGCACCGCTAAACGTATAGCGCGCCGTGCTGCCCGGCTTGGTAAAATTGATGGGCACCGGGGGGCCGTCCAACGAGACAGTGCCGATGAGCGGAGACGTGAGTGTCAGCGCCATGCTACCTGTGTTATAGCCGACCGGATCGACCGCGATCGTGTAAGTTCCCGATGCTGGCAACATCGTCGCCGGATCGAGACTGCCGCCGCTGGGACCGACCGTCGTCGAACCCAAGGTGGTTCCATCCGGATTCAGCATCGATACGACGCTCGAGGCCGTCGTGACCGAGGTAAGCCCGAGATTCACCCATTGACCAGCGGTGCCATTGAACGTATAGCGGGCTCGCTGGCCTGGCACGCTCAGGGTCGACGTGACTGGCGCTTCGTTGATCATAATGGTGCCGGAAATATCCGGAGTATTGTAGAGCGCGAGTGTTGCATGACCAAGATCGACATGCCCTGGATCGATCAGCACGGCATAGGTGCCGGACGTTGGAAGAACCTGGGTGTCAATCACAGCACCCTGCGATCCAAACGAAGTCGGCGTGCCCAGAACGCCTCCATCCGGCTTGAGAATGGAAAGGTACCCGCTTTCGACCGTGACCCCGCTCAGTTGCAGACTCACCGTCTGGCCGGTAGTGCCGGCAAACGTATAACGGGCATTCTGGCCGAACCGTCCAAAGGCAATCGGGACTGCGGCGCCTTGCGGAGTGATCTCGCCCGTCAATTCAGTCGAAACTGTGACGGTGACATCGCCGGTATAGCTCTCACCCGGACTGATTACGATCGTATAGGTGCCTGACGACGGAAGTGCCGCCAAATCGAGACTGCCGCCCTTGGGTGTAAATGACGCAGCCTTCGTGGCCATTGACTCAGGGGCCGGTTTATAGGCCGTCCAATAGTAGTGCGTCACCGGGGAGGCGACAATGCTCATCACCGCGCCGTCCGGGCCATAAACCGACGCGCGTCCTTGCGTCAGCGTCGCACCGCTAAAGCCGATATTGATTCTCTGACCGGCCACACCGTCAAATACCATCAAGCCGTTCTTTTTTGGGGTCTTAATCGACGCGGTAACGGGGGGACCATCAACTGTGATGCGGCCTGTATATTCGATACTCGCAGCCACGATGCCAGGGGGTGGGGTGATATCGCCAGCATAACTGATATCCGCGACGATACTGGGGAGGAGTCCTGCAAACACAATCCCGAGCGCTGCTGTTGCCGCTCGCGCCCGGCACTTCACCCTCTGCCACAAGCTGCGCATAGTCGCTCTCCTATTCGTTAAGCATGACATCCACCGGTTCCCTCAACCACCCGCTGGCGTACCCACTGTCATGGATCACGTCCGCACGCGGATCTGTACGGGCGACTCTATACGCTTTTTTCGTACGAGACGCAATCCCTGAATGATTGTGCGGGTGGCCATATCGCTCCCCTCATTGGAGGGGGTACCGGCTCAAAGCGTATCAGGACATGGTAGCTGTACAGTCACAAACCTGCGCAAAAAAAGGAAGATCCGGTGAGCGGCAATACACGGTCTGCGGAAGGCCTCAGTAATTCCGTGGTTCTAAAAAAAAGAGGGCGGGAAGTTTCCTTCCCACCCTCTTTTTCAGCCACAAGGCTGGAATCGATTACTCGCCCTTGCAGAAGCTCCGCTCGTAGTTGATGATGTGCCAGGCTTCTTCTTCCGTCACCGCAGCCGGAATCAAGGACACCATACCGGTGCCCGGGCTGCCGTTCTTGATGACCCACATCAGCTCGCCGTCTTTCCGCTTCTTGTGGAACTTGCAGTTGGTGAAATCACGCGGGCTCGGATTCAGCATGGCGCCGGCAGGACCATTGCCCTTGCCTTCCTTGCCATGGCAATTGAAGCAGGTGCCCTTACCCTCGTAAAACGCCTTTCCCTTGGCGATGCTCTCTGCAGTCGCCTCGACAGGATTCTTCACGGCTTTTGCGTCGGCCATCTGTTCCGCCGGAACGCGCGGCTTGGTCGGATCTTTTTCTTCCGCTCCGACGATTGAGACCGACAACAGCATCAGCGCTGCACTGACTCCCACAAACTTAGACAGATACCCCATCACTTATCCTCCTTTATGTTGAACCCACCGCACATGATGTCGGCATAATGCCGCTGGCTGAATGATTCGTCTCGTAAAAATCAGGCAAAACGGACGGACTATACCAACGCCTTTTAATTCCTGTCAAGAAATCATCCTCCGCCCTTTCTCAATCCATCTTTTCCACTTGATCATGATGAAGATCAAACGTCGTGCCAGCGTCTACAGAATAAGACTCGTGGCAATCCAATCACTTACAAACAGGGCATCACACACTGCTTCACTTTCGTGACACCTTTGCGCCTCAGTCCTATCCTCCATGCCTCATAGTTCGAGGCAAATCACTGTGACTGCCGGAAAAGGCTTAGGGATAATCGGAAGGGAAGAGAGAAACACGAACTCCCGGCACGATGAGCTACGTTACCGTTTAAGGAGAATTTCCCGCGCGACTTTTCCACTGGGGCCGAATGGCTTTTGCGGCTTTCCATTTAATTCAGCTTTGACCCCGCCGGCATTGCCCAGCGTCAAGACAAACTGGTCTCGCCCCTTCCATTGCGCTTTCTCACCAGG
>JABMDG010000465.1 GCA_015904045.1 Nitrospira sp. | reverse complement strand
AGAAGACGGCGGACCCCTGGACGAATGTGGCGGGCAAGTACCCCGTCGGCACCCGTGTCCGCGGGCGAGTGGTGAGCCTCACGGACTATGGCGCGTTCGTCGAGTTGGAGCCGGGGGTCGAAGGGCTCGTGCATGTCTCGGAAATGTCATGGACCCATGAAGTTCGGCACCCGTCACGCGTGGTGGCGGTTGGCGATCAGGTAGAGGCGGCGGTCTTGAACGTTGATCCGGCCAGCCGAAAGATTTCACTGGGGATGAAGCAGACGGCCCCGAATCCTTGGGACATGATTGAGAACAAGTATCCGGTGGGGACCCGCATCGAGGGGAAAGTGAAAAGCCTGACCGATTTCGGCGCCTTCATCGGCCTCGAAGAAGGTATCGATGGGCTCATCCACATCTCCGATATGTCCTGGACGAAGCACATCAAGCATCCTTCGGAGCTCTTCAAGAAAGCGCAGAAAGTGGAAGCGATCGTCCTGCGCATCGATAAGGAAAAGGAGCGGTTGTCGCTGGGGTTCAAGCAGTTGGCTCGCGATCCATGGGATGACGCGATTCCCTCCCGGTATCATGTGGGTGACCCGGTGACCGGCAAAGTAAGCAAGGTCGCCGATTTCGGCATCTTCGTCGAGCTGGACGGCGGTGTCGAGGGGTTGATCCATATCAGCGAAACCGGCGTCGAGCCGCAGACCAAGCTTGAGGAGAAGTTCAAGCTGCAAGATAATATCGTCGCCAAGATCATCAAGGTCGATCGGGAGGAGCGTAAGATCGCGCTGAGCCTGCGTGACCACCAGCTCGACTCGGAGCGTCGCCAGGTTGATGAATATCATTCAACGCAGGGTGCGCCGGATCAAAGTCTCGGCCGCGCGGCCAAGCAGAGTCGGAAACGGCAGCCAGCCGACGACTAGTAGGAGCAGGTGCGACTGCCTGTGATGTCGATGGTGAGCAATGGTTGAGGACGCGGTACAGGTGCCCCGATCACAAAAGCGCCGGCCGCTGCGCACCCTATTCTGGGTGCTGGCGGCGGGCTTCGGGGGGCTGATACTTCTCAACGCCTTGTTTCCCGACCTCGATTTGTCGTCGGGGGATCGGATTGCGCTGATTCGCGTTGAGGGGGTCATCATGGACTCGCAGCAGACCGTCACGGACCTGAGACGGTTCAGCGAAAATCCGGCCGTCAAAGCGATCGTCCTGCGCATTGACAGCCCTGGCGGAGGGGTCGTCCCGTCCCAAGAAATTTATGACGAGGTCAAACGGGTTCGGGCGAAGAATAACAAGACGGTCATCGCGTCGATGGGGAGCGTGGCGGCATCAGGCGGCTATTATATCGCGGCGGCCACCGACCGAATCGTCGCAAACCCCGGCACGTTGACCGGCAGCATCGGCGTGATTATGGAGACGGCCAATATCGAAGGATTGCTGCAAAAGATCGGTGTGGAGGGGGTAGTCATCAAAAGCGGCAAGTATAAGGATGTCGGCTCTCCTCTTCGGAAGATGAGTGAGGAAGAACGAGGACTCTTGCAGTCGGTGATGGACGACGTCCACAAGCAGTTCATCGAAGCGGTGGCGGAAGGACGCAACCTTGAATTAGACGCTGCTCAGGCATTGTCGGACGGGCGGATCTTTACGGGCCGTCAGGCGAAAGACGCCAAGCTGGTCGATGAGTTGGGCGATCTCGAAGATGCCATTCAATTGGCTGCGGACACGGTCGGTATCGAGGGCGAACCGAAAGTTGTCGAACCCAAGCGACGGTTTTCCATCCGAGAATTGCTGGAATCCAAGCTCACGGCGATGTTCCCGAAATTGGATTTTCATCCGGGTGTGAGCCTGAAATATCTAATGGCCTTTTAGCAGGGTGTGGGAAAAGTCCGCTTAGCTGTCTGCCAGGAACGGAGCGGTTAATCGCCGGAGTGAAGGGAGAGAGACATGACCAAGGCGCAGATCATCGAACGGGTGTCCGAACAGGTCACGACCTTGACGAAGCGGCAGGCGGAGGTTGTCGTCAACACAATTTTTGACTGCGTCAGGGATTCGCTGAAGAACGGGGACAAGACCGAGATTCGCGGCTTCGGCAGTTTTCGTCTCCGGGCACGTCGCATGAAGGAAGGGCGTAATCCGAAGACCGGCGCCACCGTCGCGGTGCCGGCCAAGCGGGTGCCGTTCTTCAAAGCCGGTAAGGAACTGAAAGAGCTGCTGAACCAATAGGCCGCCGAAAGGAACGGACATGTCCGCATCAGACTCACCGGAATCAACTGCCACGGAAGTCCGCTGGACGCCCGGCGCGCTCACGCGCATGGAGCGCGCGCCGATCTTCCTCCGCGGGATGGTCCGCCGGGTGGCAGAAAAAAAAGCACGAGAGCTGGGCATTGCGGAGATTACGGAAGACATCCTTGATCGATTCAAGGGCCAGATGATGGGCAGCATGGGTGGAGAATCCGGTCTGGCCGCGGCTGCCGAGGCAATGACGCAGGGCCGCATCCCGTGGACGGCCACTGCCAGGGAGCGTTTAGCAAACGTGCCTGAGTTCATGCGTCCGATGATTCAGCAAATTGCCGAAGAGATCGCCAAGGAGCGTGGGCATCTTGAAGTGAACGTCGAGTTGTATGACAAAGTGGAGGCGCTCGGCGATCTGCAAGAAGCTGCAGGGCCTGTCATGGAATGGACCGAGGACGCACTGGCGCACCTGCATGAGAAGGTCAAAGAGTCACCCGCGATCGCCGCCGAATTTGTGACGGATATGCTCAAGAGGGATGCCGAGGATTTGGCGCACGAGCGAGGCCTGACCGTGATCAATGCCCAGGCGTTATCCCAGCTGTGGGCTAGCCCGCAAGACCATGTGGTCTGGACCGACGAGGCGTGGAAACGGTTGCAAACCGCTCCGGATTTCGTGCGAAGCGGCATCCGAAAGGCGGCGGAGCGGCGGGCGAGGAAATTGGGATTAGCCGAGATCGACTCGGACCATCTGACGACGTTCCGCAATCAGGCGATGATGAAGGCGGTAAAACGAATTCGGTCGTTCGGCTACAGCGAACTGACCTTCGATGCGTTCGAAGCCGCGCTGCGGAAAACCAAACGCCTGCAAGGGAACGACCAAGCGGAAAAACGGCTCCAGGAAATACGCGGCCACTTCGCCGATCCTGCGACCAAGAAGCCGGAGGGAGGAACCCTGGGCGCCGATCTGATGGACCGCTTCCGGAAATACCTCAAAGGCGAAGGCCCACTCTAGTCCCTCAAAACCCCCATCCCACATCTATGGGGACGACTGTCCTTATCAGTGGGCGGCTGTCTCCTTCGGCCAGAATTTATGGCGGATTTGCGGCAGCGGCTCGTTGTCGAAATTCGGAATGTCGTACAGACACCGGTCGATGGTCTCGACTTCTTCTTCGGTCAGCTGGAGCGTCACCTTTTTCTTCCAAAACTGATCCAGTATGAAATAATCCCCCGACTGGGGTTTTTCTGCGAGCAGCGCCTTCATCTTCTCAAAGCCTGCTGTGTCAACGCCTCCGACGCGTCCCTTGTTCCGATCGTGGCACCAGTGGAGC
>JABMDG010000464.1 GCA_015904045.1 Nitrospira sp. | reverse complement strand
GGGGTTGATGTTTGACCCCTATAATAACGCGTACATCGTAATCTTGAGAGATGAGGACCAGTCGGAGATGTTGCCCATTTGGGTCGGCAAGTCGGAAGCCAGCTCAATCAGCCTGGCTCTGGAGAGCGTCGCGCCTCCCCGCCCCATGACACATGACTTTATGAAGGCCTACCTCGATGCCATCAACGCCAAGGTCATCAGTGTCGTCATTACCGACTTGAATGAGAACACCTACTACGCCAAGATCCATTTGACCTATGAAGACTCCGAATATACCGTGGATTCCAGGCCAAGCGATGCCATCGCCCTCGCGCTCCGGTCACAAGCCCCGATCTTTGCGAATGAATCGGTCATCCGGAAGCAAACCTCGGAAGAGCTCGATCAATGGCTTGAAAACTTGAAACCTGAAGACTTTGGGAAATTGGACTCCTGACCCCGTACACCATGCCTGAACATACATCTCATACTGCCGGGACGCTGATCAGACTGACCGTCGATCGGGTCGTTGAAGATTCGAATACCGATACGAGGATTCTCGTATTGTCGCGCATTGACGGCGGAACCGAACTGTTCACCGTCTGGGTCGGAGCAGCAGAAGGTGAATCGATCCGGCGGGCCCTGGACACGTCGGTCACGCCACGGCCCATGAGCCACGATCTGATCAAGAGTTTCGGCGAACACTTCGGAGTGAAAACCGAGCGAGTGGTCTTAACTGACGTGAAGAGCAGTACCTACTTCGCGACCGTCTATCTTGAAAGCAAAGGAGTGACACGAACCATTGATGCCAGACCGAGCGACGCGATTGCGTTGGCACTCCGCTGCCAGGCACCGATTTATGTCACTCAGGATGTCTGGAAACGGCGTAGCGGGCAGAATCTGGATGCCTGGCTGTCGAAACTTGACACGAAGAATATCGGAACCCAAGAAGTGTAGGCTTCATTCAATTCATTCTTGCGAGAGGTGGAGACTGTGCCATGACGTATCTCGAAAAACCAGCCGACGTGAAAGAAACCTGGCATCTGGTGAATGCCGAGGGAAAGACACTGGGACGCCTGGCAGCCCGTGTTGCCGGTATCCTACGGGGTAAACACCGCCCAACGTTCACACCAAACGTAGACATGGGTGACCATGTGGTCGTCGTCAATGCAGAAAAAATTCAGCTGACCGGCAGCAAGATGGAGACCAAGCTCTACCGGCACCACACCGGCTATCCCGGCGGCCTCAAAACCAGCTCGGCGGAGCATCTGTTCCGAAAAGATCCCACGGAATTGCTGACGAGGGCAATCGAAGGCATGCTCCCAAAGAATCCGCTTGGTAACGGCATGGCCAAAAAGTTGCGGGTATACACAGGCCCCAACCATCCGCACCAGGCACAAAAGCCGGAACCGATTTCTCTCTAGATATCAGACGTTGGACGTAAGGAGGCGCATCGAAATGGCAACAGCCACACAGTACGCAACAGGTCGAAGAAAATGTGCGGTAGCCCGGGCTTGGGTCACCGGAACTGCGGGTGAGATTACTATTAATGACAAGCCGCTGGAGAAGGTCTTCCCTCGCCTCACCCTCAGGCAAATCATCCAGCTCCCGCTCGAGATGGCCGGACTCATGGGGAAGTATTCGATCAGTGCCACCGTCCACGGCGGTGGACCGACCGGCCAGGCCGGCGCACTCCGGCATGCCATTGCGCGGGCCCTCGTGACTATGACGCCTTCCGTGCGGCCTCCCCTCAAGAAAGAGGGACTGCTCACGAGAGACTCTCGCGTCAAAGAACGAAAGAAGTACGGACAGAAGGGCGCCCGCAAGCGCTTCCAGTACTCGAAACGGTAAGGGTTCACAGGAGCCGACAGAAGAAAAAGGGAAGGCTCCTCGCCTTCCCTTTTTCATGTCCGACCGCAGCGGTCTTCGAGCCTTCACACACACGCAGGTCAAGCTATGACCAAGAAGTTTCGCATTGCCATTGCCGGTGCCAGTGGGTACGCCGGAGCCGAACTCGTCAGGCTCGCCGATGCCCATCCCTATTACGAAATCACAGCGGTGACCTCTGAGAAATCCGCCGGCCAGTCGGTCGCATCCGTCTTCCCGAGCTTGACCGGCATTGTCGAACACCGATTCGAAGCCCTGGCCCCTGAAGCGTTGACTGAACGAGCGGACGCAATTTTTCTGGCGCTTCCCCACACGAAGTCGCAAGACCCGGTCGCCACCTGTCTCAAAGCCGGCAAGCTGGTGGTTGACCTGAGCGCCGACTATCGGCTCAAGGATGCCACGACCTACGAGACCTGGTACAAGACCCCGCACCTCCATCCACACTTGCTACGGGAAGCGGTCTACGGATTGCCGGAATTGCACCGGGACGCGATCGCCAAAGCGACGCTCGTCGCGTCACCCGGCTGTTATCCGACCGCAGCAATCTTGCAGTTGGCCCCGTTGATTGCCAAACGGTTAGTCCAGCTGGATACTATCGTGATCGACGCAAAATCAGGAATCTCCGGAGCGGGACGGAGTCCGGCCCTCCCCTATCATTTTCCGGAAGCCCATGAGTCGTTGGAACCGTACAAGATCGGACAGCATCGCCACATTCCAGAAATCGAGCAGGAGCTTTCACACGTAACCGGGAGCGCCGTCACAGTCACCTTTACGCCTCACTTGGTGCCGATGAATCGGGGCATCTTGAGCACGGCCTACTGCAAACTCCTGCAGCAGGTGGCGCTTGCCGATCTGCGTGCACTCTACAAGGAGTTCTATAAAAGCGAACGGTTCGTCCGTCTTTACGAAGACATTGTCCCCAACCCGCGGTACATCAAGGGCTCTAACTTTTGCGATGTGGGTGTCTACACTGATCCCCGGGCCGGATGGGTGGTGACAGTCGCCGCCGTCGACAATCTCGTCAAAGGCGCGGCCGGCCAAGCCATCCAAGCTATGAATCTGATGATGGGTATTCCAGAAGAGAGCGGCCTCACCATGCCAAGCAGCTACCCGTAACGACCCGACTCCTTACGACCACGTCACCGTACACACCAGCCGACACAACATGATGAAGCACGATCAGACAGCCGGCATCACCGCGCCCCTCGGCTTTCAAGCAGCCGGCATGCACTGCGGGA
>JABMDG010000463.1 GCA_015904045.1 Nitrospira sp. | reverse complement strand
GCCTGTTGGCCCTCGAATTCGATGGAAGCGGCGGCAAAGTCCAGCCAGCGGATTTGCCTGTCCTTGGCGATGATGGGAAATTCTAATCGGGCCGGAGCCTGATCGCCTGCTTCGACGGCCCTCACACGGGCTTTCAAGGCCTCGTGAAAATCCGGATGCACAAGATCCCATAAGGACAGGGACTTCAACTCTTCCAATGAATAGCCCGTAATGGTTTGTGCCGCAGGGTTGGCGTATAGAAACCGCTCCCCGCTATAGATGTACATGCCGGAGGAGGTACAGTCGCTGAGCCGCTGAAACTTCGTCTGGCTGGCCACCAAGGCCTGTTCCGCTTTGAGCCGTTCTCCGACCGCTGTCACCAGTTCCTTGTGGCGGCGGTCCAAGTTGAGATGGTCCATCACCTGACGGCTCAGCACCCGCATAGCCAGGAGCTGCTCCGGTGAAAGCTCACGCGGAACCCGGTCAATGACGCTCAATGTGCCGATACGATATCCATCGGGCGTCGTGAGAGGCGCACCGCAGTAGAATCGAATGTTCGGATCTCCGGTCACTAATGGATTTTCGACGAAGCGCTTGTCTTCCAAGGTATCCGGCACCACGAACAGCTCGTCGCCCAGGATCGTATGTGCACAAAAGGCGACCACGCGGTCCGTTTGCGTCGCCGTCAGGCCGATTTTCGACTTGAACCATTGGCGGTCGGAATCCACAAGACTGATGACCGCGATAGGGGCTTGGCAGATATAGGCGGCAAGATGGACGAGATCGTCGAGGGTTTTTTCAGGTGCCGTGTCCAGCACCTCATACCGGTAGAGTTCGGCAAGCCTTTCGATTTCTTGAGGAGGAAACACAACGTGCTTCACTACTCCTCCTAATCACCAAGCCTTCGCGCTCCCCACTATATCGAAATACGCGTACCCAATCCAGCCCGGGTTGAGCACGCCCTATCAAGGGCGGGAGAAGTTCCGTTCAAGTCCAGGCGGCGGTGAGCCGCCCCTCGGCGTCCCGCCAATGAGGCGTCCAGGCGAGCGCCACGAGTTTGACGGCAATGTTGGCTTTGCTGGGCTTGATGGAGATGGTTTCGAGCTTTTCATTCAACGGGTCGGTGGCAGCAGCCAAGGCCTCGCTTTCTGACTTGAATTGCGCTTCAAGATCGGCCAGCTGCTGTTGAAGCACGGCCACATTCTCTTCCGCCCGGCCCACGTCTTGCGATTCTTTCATGACTCGTCCGGCCCCACGAATCGCAGTGGTGGCGCGCCCGATGTTTGCCGAACTGATGGTCTTGCGCCCCAGGAACGCGCCTAAAATGGAGGCGCCGACGGAAATCGCCGCCTGCACTTGACTGGAACGGGCCTCGGCTTCTTGTTTCTCTTTCTGCTGCCCCGCCCGCCTGATGCGGTCTTCCAGCGCCGCGATCTTCGGCGCGTATTTCTGGCGCAGCGATTCGGCGGCCTTGTCCCGCTGCTCGCGGCCGGTTTGCTGGAGCCGCACGCGGAAATCCCGTTCGGATTCTCCCGGCTTGGACACATCCTTGGTGCTGGGGCTTC
>JABMDG010000462.1 GCA_015904045.1 Nitrospira sp. | reverse complement strand
TCGAGGAGAGCCGTGAGTATCGGTACTATTTCCCGCAGTCCGTACTCAAATCCACTCAATCGCCTCCCAAGCATCTGAGCTGAGTCACGATTATGGTCGGAGTATTTTTTGCGTATTTCGCATTGGTGAGTATTGTTGCCGCCGTCCTGACGGTGTCGCTCAGGCATCCCGTCCACTGCGGCCTGGCGCTGCTGACATTGCTGCTCCACGTGTCCGGTCTCTTCGTCCTCCTGAATGCCGAATTTATATGGGCCGTCCAGGTGATCGTCTATGCCGGTGCGATCCTGGTGCTGTATCTCTTTGTGCTGATGCTCCTCAATCTCAAGACGGACGAGCGCTATTTCCATTCGTCATACCCGTATTTCATTGTCCCAGCCGCGCTGGGATCGATCTATGTCCTGTTTCTGCTGCTCCAGTCACCGTTTGGGGGTGTGAAGGGAGACGCACCGGCGCCCGCTATCCTCGAAGGAGGAGACACGTATGCGGTGGGCATCAAGATGTTCAGCGATCATATTCTGCAGTTTGAAATCGTCGGTATCTTTCTGCTGGGCGCCATCATCGGCGCGATCGTCTTGGCCAAAGCGCCAAAGACGATGGGAGACATGAGCGGTAAACGGTAAGAGGGTAGGGTGATGGTGCCTCTGAGTGCCTATGTGGCCGTCAGCGCAGTCCTGTTCATGACCGGATTGCTCGGCGTGTTAATCAGGCGCAATTTTATCATCGTGCTGATGTCGGTGGAGATCATGATGAACGCCGCCAACATCAATCTGGTCGCGTTTTCTCATTACCTGGAATCCATGTCCGGCCAGCTGGTTGCCTTGTTTAATATCGCCATTGCCGCCGGAGAAGCGGCCGTTGGATTGGCCATCATCGTGGTCGTGTTCCGTGGAAAGATCTCCACAAACGTGGACGAAATGAACCTTTTGAAGTGGTAACGTGTCAGACTCAACAGATCTCCTCATCAAGCTGATCCCGCTCCTCCCGCTCCTAGCCGTCATCGCAAACGGGCTTCTAGGAAGCCGCTACTCCCATGAGACCGCGCACCGATTGGCCTGGGGATCGGTCGGCCTGTCGTTCCTCTGTACCATCGGCGTCTTTGCTGACATGCTGCAGACCGGGACCGCTCGTGAGGTCATCGTCTATCAATGGATCTTCGGAGGGGATCTCTCCATCAACCTGGCCTACTTAGTCGACCCCCTGACCTGTGTGTGGCTGCTGGTCATCACTGGCGTCGGATTTCTGATCCACGTCTACTCGGTCGGATACATGCATGGTGAGACGGGCTTCACGCGCTTCTTCACCTACATGAACCTGTTCATGGTCTCCATGCTGTTGCTCGTCATGGGCAACAACTACGTGGTGCTGTTCATCGGCTGGGAAGGCGTCGGACTCTGCTCCTATCTCCTCATCGGCTATTACTACGATAAACCCTCCGCCGCCAAGGCGGCGTCCAAGGCCTTTGTCGTCAACCGAATCGGCGACGCCGGATTCTTGCTGGCCATCTTCCTCGTGTTCATCAATTTCAAGAGCCTGGACTACACGAAGGTGTTTGCCCAAGTGGGCACACTCTCCCCGGAGATGGCAACCGCCATTGCCCTGTGTCTCCTCATTGGGGCTGTCGGGAAATCCGCGCAGCTGCCCCTCCACACCTGGTTGCCGGACGCGATGGAAGGCCCCACTCCGGTCAGTGCGCTCATCCATGCCGCGACCATGGTGACGGCCGGTGTCTACATGGTCGTCCGCAACCACTCAATTTTCGATGCGTCGCCCGTCGCCATGGAGGTGGTGGCCATTGTCGGCGGCGGCACCGCGCTCTTTGCGGCCACGATCGGGCTCGTACAGACCGACATCAAACGGGTGCTGGCCTATTCGACGGTCAGCCAGTTGGGCTACATGTTTCTGGGCTGCGGCATCGGCGCGTATACAGCGGCTGTGTTTCACGTCATGACCCATGCCTTTTTCAAGGCCCTCCTATTCCTGTCGGCCGGGTCTGTCATTCATGCGCTGTCCGGCGAGCAGGATATCCGAAAGATGGGCGGGCTCAGCCAGAAGATTCCGTGGACGTACCGGCTCTTCCTGATCGGCACGATCGCCATCGCGGGTATTCCCCCACTGGCTGGGTTCTGGAGCAAAGATGAGATCATGGGCCATGCCTTCGTCACCCATCGCTATCTCTATTATAGTGTGGCCGCCATTGGCGCGTTCCTGACGTCGTTCTATATGTTTCGTTTGACCTTTCTCACATTCTCCGGTCCGTCGCGGATGGACCACCACACAGAAGAACATGTCCATGAGTCGCCGATGGTGATGATCGGCCCGTTGATGGTGTTGGGCGGGTTGTCGGTATTGGGCGGGTTGGCCCTGGGGTTCCCACCGGAACACGGCTGGCTGCATCGCTTCATGAAACCGGTGGTCGGAGCAGTTGGTGCACATGAAGTAAGCACCGGCTTGATGGTGGCCCTCATGGGAGGAGCAACGGCCATTGCCTTGATGGGATGGGGGCTTGCTCACTTCCTTTACCGTGTGGATCCGTCGGCGGCCGAAACATGGGCGGCGAGATTTTCCGGGGTCTATAGGACCTTGCTCAACAAGTACTACGTCGATGAGCTGTACGATCTCCTCTTCGTGGAACCCTTGAAACGGTTGGGGGAGCTGCTGGACTGGTTTGACCGCACAGTCATCGACGGCATCGTCCGGGGAGTCGGTCGGCTGGCCGAGTGGAGCTCCGCCGCGTCAACTTGGATTGAAAAGCACATTATCTATGCCGGACTGAACGTCATCGGCTACAGCAATCATTTGGCCGCACGGGAAGGCCGGAAAGTGCAGAGCGGAATGGTTCACCATTATGCCGGCCTCATCGTGGCAGGGATTTTTCTGTTGGCACTGGTAGTCCAATTCATCGTCCAAAGATAGGGGTATTCGCCACGCACGGCGATCATCATGTTGGAAGAACTCGCGGCCGGCTTCCCCATCCTCTCTTGCATCCTGTTTCTGCCCGTCCTCGGCGCCGTCGCGCTGTGGCTGTTTGACGACACGGATCTGGTGCGGTCCTCGACCCTGACGATCACGTTGGTCGAGCTTGCGCTGTGTGTCTTCGTGCTCCTGCGATTCGTGCCGGAATCCGCCTCGATGCAGTTTACTGAACGGATCCAATGGATTCCGGCGCTGGGGATCAGTTATCACCTGGGTGTCGACGGAATCAGTGTGTTGTTCGTTGGATTGACCGCCTTTCTCACTGTGCTGGTCGTGGTCTATTCCTGGGACACAATACGCCAGCAAGTCAAGCTGTACATGATGTGTCTGTTGGCGCTGGAAACGACGACGATGGGCGTGTTCGTCTCGTTGGATCTGATCTTGTTCTTCGTCTTCTGGGAACTGATGCTCATTCCCAGCTACTTCCTGATCAAGCTCTGGGGAGGAGGTGCCGAGCGCCAATACGCGGCCCTGAAATTTGTTCTCTACACGCTGTTCGGCAGTGTGTTCATGCTGGTCGGCATCGCACTGCTGAATATCAATTTCAACCACTGGGCGTCCCTCCACCATGCCGAGTACAGCTACTCGTTCGACTTGATCGAGTTGCTTGCGGTCCCAATTCCCCTTGACCAGCAAATCCTGATTTTCTGGCTGATGTTCATGGGATTCGCCTTCAAAGCCCCGGTATTTCCGTTCCACACCTGGCTGCCTGATGCACTGTTGGAAGGCCCCATCGGCATGGCGGTGGTGCTGGCGGGCATCAAGCTCGGTACGTTCGGCCTGTTGCGTTTCAGTATTCCGCTCCTCCCCGATGCATCCAAGAGCGAACCCGTCGTGACCGTGGTCGTGATCCTCGGTCTCTGCGCCATCCTCTATGGAGCCTGGATGGCATTGGTGCAGCAAGACTTCCGGCGCTTGCTGGCCTACAGCAGCATCAGCCACCTGGGTTTTGTCGTGGTGGGACTCTTTGCGTTGAACTATCAGGGCCTGCAAGGCAGCCTGTTGACCATGATCAACCTGGGCTTCAGCACCGCCGGTCTCTTTTTCATTGCGGGGTTTCTCTATTCGCGCCAACAGACGACGCAGTTGTCGGCGTTCGGAGGGATGGCTAAACAGGTACCCGTACTGGCCACCTTTTTTCTGCTGATCGGCTTGGCCTCGATTGGGTTGCCCGGAACCAACGGTTTCGTGGGAGAGTTCCTGATCCTCTTGGGCGCGTTCAAGGCCAAGTGGTGGTTCGGCACGGCGGCGGTACTCGGTGTGATCTTCAGTGCAGCCTATTTTCTCTGGTATTACGAGCGGGCCATGCTCGGCCCGGTCGGTAAGGCAGTAAAACAGACGATGCTCGATTTGCAGCCGCGGGAAACCGTCATCGCGGTATCGCTTTCGATCATGATTCTTTGGATCGGACTCTATCCGTCCCCCTTCTTGCGGATCATGAACGGATCGGTTCAAGCGTTGGTCGATCGGCTGAATCATGGGACGGTCGCCGCCCTCCACGTCGGGCCGATGGAACGAGGACACTAGCCGTATGGGCGAATACGCACTCCTCTATATTCTCTTTGCTCCATTTGTGGGCGCATTGGCGTTGATTCTCGTGTCGAACCGCCAACCCTTGCTCGTGCGCGGCATTGCGGCTGGGTCAGCATTCGTGTCCCTGATCGCGTCGATCTATATCTTTTCTGCTTACGACCTCGACAAGGGGGGATTTCAATTTGTCCAGAAGTTCGAGTGGTCTCGTGAACTCGGCATCTCGTTGCACCTCGGCGTCGACGGCATCGCAACTCCGCTCGTGCTGGCCTCGGCCATTTTGCTCTTCACCGGCGTGTTCGTCTCGTGGCACATCAAGGACCGCACGAAAGAGTTCTACATCTGGCTCCTGATCTTGGCTGCCGCCACCATCGGCGTGTTCATGTCACTCGATCTGTTCTTCCTGTATTTCTTCTATGAGATGTCCGTGATCCCCATGTATCTGCTGTTGGGCATGTGGGGCAGCCACACCAAGAAGTATTTGGAGATGACGGACCCCGAAGGGCTGAAACTGAGGGACTCCGTCGGCTTCATTCTTAATTTCGGATCGAACAGCAAAGAATACGCGGCAATGAAGCTGGTCCTGTTCCTGTCGGCTTTTGCCGTTGTCGCGTTGATGGGCATCCTCTTGATATACAAATACGCCGGCCTCAATACCTTCGACATCCTCGTGCTCCGCGAGCAGGCCAAACTGATGAATATCCCCGTGCTCGGCACGACTTTGGACAAGATCATTTGGGTCTTGATCTTTTTCGGTTTTGCGTCGATCGCACCCTTATGGCCGTTGCATTCCTGGTCTCCGGTCGGGCATGCCGCAGCTCCCGCCGCGACCAGTATGCTCCACGCCGGTGTCCTCATGAAGCTGGGGCATTTCTCGATCATCCGGGTGGCATTTGAAATTCTTCCTGACACGACCAGAGAGATGATGCCGATTGCCGCCGTCCTGTGCATCTTCAGCATCATGTACGGCGGGTTCGTTGCGTTTTACGCCAAAGACACCAAGTATGTGATCGGCTATTCCAGCTCCAGCCACATGGGTTACGTGTTCCTGGGCATGGCGGCGCTGAACTACATCAGCTTGACCGGCGCGGTCATTTATATGTTCGCCCATGCCATGGCGACGGGCATGCTCTTCGCGATGGCCGGATGGGTCTACGATCAAACTCACACCCGCGATCTCCCTTCGCTGGGAGGTCTCTCGAACAAGATGCCGTTCATCTCCGCCTGTTTCATCGTCGCCTGCATGGCCTCCATCGGAATGCCCGGTACCGTGAATTTCATTGCGGAAATCATGATCATCGTCGGCAGCTGGAACAAGTACCCCCTCCAAGTCATTGTAGCCGTCCTGGGGATTGTGCTCACCATGGCCTATCTCTTCAAGATGATGCGGAGCATGTTTTATGGCCCGATGAGCCAGAAATACAGTCATGCGCACGATGCCGTCGGAGTGGTGGACCGGTTGCCGTTGTTGGTCATGATCACCGTCACGGTGGGATTCGGATTGTTCCCCATGCATTTGTACGATGTCGTCCGGTCTGGGGTGAACCCCCTGATCGCCAGGATCACGCAAGTCGTGCCGGTCGCCTCGGAAGAGCGTGAATCGTTCAACGTGAAGCGTGCAGCGACAGAACGCCCATCGGAGAATGATGTCCCCGCGATCTCCGGCAGCCTGGCTCGCCTCACCCCGCACTCCATACGGGGGCTCGAATGACCTTTTCGCTGACCCTGTCGTTGGCCGATCTCCTGCTGCTCCTGCCGGAGATCTTCTTGACCTGCTGGCTTTGCCTGATTGTGATCGTCGACTTTGCCTTTCCCCGCATGTCTAAGGATCAGCTCGCGTTTCTCAGCGTCGGCGGCCTTGTGGCCACCTTTGCGTGCCTCACGTGGTTCGATGTGGCCCATATCTCGGGAACGTTGTTCGGCAACATGTTCGTATTGGACCGCATGGCCATCTTTTTCAAAATGTTCGTCGTCGCCACCACGGCCCTCGTGATCCTGGTATCGGTTCAATACGTCGATCGGTTCACGTTTTTCCGGGGCGAGTATTACGTGCTCGTCGTCATGTCATCGCTCGGGATGATGTTCATGTCCTCGGCCAACGATCTCTTGACGTTGTTCGTAAGCCTGGAGTTTTCAACGCTCGGATTCTATGTGTTGGTGGGCTATCTTCGGGAAGACTTGGCGTCCAATGAGGCGGGACTCAAGTTCTTTATCCTCGGCGTGTTCGCCGCCGCACTGCTCGCCTACGGCATCAGCCTCGTGTATGGCGAGACGGGCAAGCTCGTCTTTTCCGAGATGCACCTCACCGCCACATCCGGAACAATCATCGGCTTTCTCCTGATCTTCACGGCACTGGGATTCAAAATCGGCGCCGTGCCGTTCCACTCCTGGATTCCCGACACGTATCATGGCGCGCCAACCCCCGTGACGGCATTCTTATCCCTCGCGCCCAAGGGCGCCGCATTGGCCATCCTATTGCGGATTTTCTTCGTCGCGCTGGCATCCTTCAAGCCGGTGTGGATTGTCCTCTTGGTCGCCGTTTCTATCTTGTCGATGACCTATGCCAACATCGTGGCGATCGCGCAACGGAACATCAAACGTCTGCTGGCCTATTCCGGTATTGCGCAGATTGGAAACGTCCTGATTGGTCTTGCCGCCGGCACCAAGATGGGGAGCGACGCCATCTTGTTCTATCTGTTGGCATACCTGTTTGCGAATATCGGCGCGTTTGCTGTCGTGATCGCTGTCAGCCAAGCCATCGGGAGTGAGGAGATCGACGACTACAGTGGCTTGAATCGGCGGTCGCCGTTCTTGGCATTTGCCATGCTGCTGTTCCTGTTGTCCTTAGCCGGCGTTCCCCCGCTGGCGGGCTTTATCGGCAAGCTCTATATTTTCGTGGCCGCAATCAAGGAAGGGCTCTATACGCTGATCACGGTGGCGCTGATCAATATCGTGATCTCGATGTACTACTATTTGGTCATCGTGAAGAAGATGTACATCAATGAGCCGATCGATCCCTCTCCGGTTTCAATTTCCGGTCCAATGAAGACTGTGGTCTATGTCGGCTTGGCTGGAACCTTGGTGATAGGGATCTATCCACAGCCGTTCATTGACTGGATCATCCACGCGACGTTGATGTTCTCGAATTTCGCAACCCAGTCGACCACCGTGATTCCTCCCACGCCACCGCTTGGCGGATAATTTCGGTTCCTGGCACAAGTTCTGCTACAATTACTCCACGAAGGTACCGTGTGAGCAGCCCTTCATTATGACCCGCGATTTCCAATCTGAATCTTCCACACCCACGGCATCGGCAACGACCAGCCAGCCGCAGTTGCCTCATTCCCCGACGCGTGAGCCGGAATCCCTCCCCGTCAGCACATCCGCGTTGCGCCGAGAGCCATTGTGGCGCTCTCCCATCTTATGGTTTCGCACCCTCACAATTGAGCGCAGAATCTTGGCGGGTTTCGGTCTTGTGTTCGTGGGCATTCTCATTATCAGTACGGTGTCATACCGCAATACCAGTATCGTTGTCGCGAACAGCAAGCTCGACACCCGCAGCCATGAGCTCGTCCGTCTCCTGGCCAGCATTGATGTAACCATGGACGAAGCAGAGAACAACCACAGACGGTACTTAGTGACCGGTGAATCGTTGTATCTGGATGCCTACTGGAACGTTGTGGAACAAAAGCCCAAGTTCCTGCAATACCTCGCCAACCTGACCGAAGGGTCGCCGGAGCAGCAGCAGCGCATCGATCGGCTGGAACACTTGATAGACCGGCAACTTGCCGCCGAGGCGGGCGCCATTGACCAGCTGGTGAGCCACGGGTTCCAGGCCGTGAAGAAGATGGCGCTTGAGGGGGCCGCCAAAGAGGAGCTTCAAGAAATACACCGTCTCGTCGCGGAGATGGAGATGTCTGAACAACAAGCGCTCCAGAGGCGGATCATGGTATCTGCCTCCACCACGACACGCACCATTATCCTTCTCGGTACCGGAGCCGTGCTCCAGCTGGTGCTGTTAGCCGCTGTGTACTACTTGATCCGACACGACATTACGGAACGGCGGCGTGTCGCCGCCGAGCTCCAACGGCGCGGTGAGCTGCTTGAGGCGGCGAATAAAGAGCTGGAATCATTCAGCTATTCGGTCTCGCACGACCTCAGGGCGCCGTTGCGACACATCGACGGCTATGCCTCGCTGTTGCGGAAAGCGGTCACGGAGTCGCTGAACGAAAAAGCCGCTCGATACTTGCAGACGATCTCCGACTCCGCCAAACAGATGGGCCAGCTGATCGATGATCTGCTGGTCTTCTCCCGCATGGGCCGCCAGGAGATGCTTCGGACCACGGTCAACTTGGACCAGTTGGTGAAAACCGTCCTTTACGATTTGCGACTTGACTTGCAAGGACGCGAGATATCTTGGACAATTGACCAACTGCCGGAGGTGCCTGGCGATCCGGCCATGCTGCGGCAAGTGTTCATGAATCTGATCGCCAATGCCGTCAAGTTTACGAGTACCAGGCCAATAGCCAAAATTGAGATCGGCATCGATCGTCGGCTGCCGAGAGAGATTGTGCTCTTCGTCAGGGACAACGGAGTGGGATTTGACATGCAATATGCAGGCAAGCTGTTCGGCGTCTTCCAACGGCTCCACCGAGCGGACGAGTTTGAAGGCACCGGCATCGGGCTCGCAAATGTGCGCCGCATCGTGCATCGCCATGGAGGGCGCACGTGGGCGGAGGGGGAGCCGGACAAGGGAGCGACCTTCTATGTGGCGCTTCCAACCAGGAGGCCTCGAACATGACCGCCATAAAACCGATTCTACTCGCTGAAGATAATCCCCGCGATGCCGAACTCGCCATGGCAGCGATGGAGGAACAACAGATCGCCGATAAAGTCGTGCTCTGTCACGACGGCGCGGAGGTGCTGGACTATCTCTACTGCCGCGGGCAATTCACATCCCGCCTCAAAGGGAATCCAGCGGTGGTTTTTCTCGATCTCAAGATGCCCAAGGTCAACGGGCTGGAGGTCTTACGGGCCATCAAGTCCGACGCAACACTCCGACCAATTCCGGTCGTGATGTTGACGTCTTCCCGAGAAGAACGCGATCTCAGCGAGAGCTACTCATTGGGCGCCAATGCCTACGTGGTCAAACCGGTGGAGTTTCACCAGTTTGTGTCCGCGGTCAAAGAACTGGGCATGTTCTGGGGCGTGATTAATGAGCCCCCGCCTGAACGATCCGGCTCCGGACACTAGCCTTGATCGAGGTTCCGTGACAACTCCCCTACGAGTTCTCCACCTGGAAGATAACCCGACCGATGCCGACCTCATCGCCACGATGCTGACGGAGGGGGGAATTCCCTGCACCCCGCGCCGTGTCGACAGTCGTGAGGCGTTTGTCAGGGCCCTTAAGGAAGGGCAGACGGATCTGATCCTGGCCGACTATTCCCTTCCCGGATTTGACGGCATCGTCGCCCTGCAGCTAGCCAGAACTATTGCTCCTGACGTTCCGTTCTTGTTTGTGTCGGGAACACTCGGCGAGGAGCTCGCCATCGACACGATGCAACGGGGCGCTACGGACTACATATTGAAGCAACGGCTTGGGCGCCTGGTTCCGTCGGTTCAGCGGGCCCTCCGATCATTCCAGGATCGCGTGGAGCGCTCCCGAGCGGAGACAGCGCTCCGTCAAAGCGAGCTGCAACTTCGGCAGGCGCAAAAAATGGAGGCGGTCGGCCGATTAGCGGGCGGAGTGGCTCATGACTTTAATAACCTGCTGACCGTTATCATGGGCCATAGCCAGGTGTTATTGAACGAGATGAGCCCGGACAATCCGCAGAGGAGCAAGATCGAGGAGATGCAAAAGGCCGGTGAGCGGGCAGCGGCCCTGGTCAGGCAATTACTCGCGTTCAGCAGGAAACAACCGTCCGAGCCGAAAGTATTGAACGTGAACGCCATTCTCGCCGACATTGAATCCATGATGCGCAGGCTGGTCGGGGCGGACATCGACTTGGCCTTGAAGCTAAGCTCGGAGAATCTACGCGTGACGGTAGAGCCGTCGCAGCTTGAACAGATCATCATCAACCTGGTCGTCAATGCCCGAGATGCGATGCCCAATGGCGGGCAGCTGGTCATCGAAACGAGTGCCTCCCGTCTTACCGGGACGCCGGCCTATCATCTCAGACCCCTGCCTCCCGGTTCCTATGTCCGGCTGTCTGTCTCGGATACAGGCTGCGGAATGTTTCCGGAAGTGCAAGCTCACATCTTCGAGCCCTTCTTCACCACCAAGGAAGAGGGAAAAGGAACCGGACTCGGCCTCTCGACCGTCTTTGGAATCGTGACCCAGAACGGGGGAGGATTGGATGTGACCAGCGAGATCGGCCGAGGCACTCGATTCGACGTGTATCTTCCGAGTGCGGTCGTGGAACTTGACAAAGGTCCTCACCATGATCTGATCCGGCCCTCACTGGGTGGCCAGGAAACGATTCTGTTAGTTGAAGACGACGCCGGTGTTCGTGAGCTGCTTCGGGACGAGCTCCGCAAAATGGGGTACCGAGTTTTCGAGGCCAAGCACGGACTCGAGGCGTGCCTCGTGGGCACGCAACAGATGGGAGAGTTGCAACTTCTCCTGACGGATGTGGTGATGCCGGGTATGAGTGGGACGGAATTGGCCAAGCACCTTCGTGTGATCAAGCCGGGGCTGAAGCTTCTCTTCATCTCAGGCTACTCCGATGATGTGAATATCGGAGCCGGCGATCCGGCCAGCGCCTATCTGCAAAAACCGTTTACGCTCGAAACACTCGCACGAACAATTCGCGAGCTGCTGGACACAAACCAGACCGGCTTCACACGACCGATGCCGCAGCCCAACACGGCCCGCTGAACATTCCCGGTCGCGCGGCCATGATCATGCGTTGCCATCACACCCACACCGTGCCTACGGTGGATTCGGAAACCGCCATGATTCCAACCGTGTTGAGCAATTCCGGTCGGTATGTGCTTCGCATCTGCGGGATCGTGTTGGTGTTGCTGGCTCTCCCTCATGTGAGCATTGCCGAATCCATCCTGTGGGAACGTTTGGCGACTGGCCTTGCGGTATCGGTCTGGTCACCGGGAAAGTCGTGTCCGGCAGTGCCGGCCCTTTTAGCCATCGACATCGATCCCGAGCGTACGAGATTTTCGGTCCACCACTACGCACAAGAACATCTTTCGCAACCCCCAACAATCGAGGAATGGCACAAGCGGACAGGTCACGCTGTCCTCTTCAATGCGGGACTCTTCCGAGAGAACTTCTCCTATCTAGGCTTGCTGTACAAGGATGGCCAGTCGCTGGGGAGCCGCCGCCATACAACATGGCAGGGATTATTCGTGGCGGAGCCATCGGTCTCCGGCTTGAAGAACGCTCGGGTGCTGGACTTGACCGTCGAGGGCTTTGATGAGCGACGACCACCCTATCGAGAAGCCGCCCAGGCGCTGATGCTGTTGGACCATCGTGGAAACATTCGTGTGCGTCAGACGGGGAAGCGCGCCTACCAAACGATTGTCGCAGAAACCGGCAATGGGCATATTCTGATCTTCAAAAGCCGGGACCTCATGACCCTCTACGACATCGGTCAATGTCTTCGGGATACAGTGCCGTCTGTACGACAGGCCATGGCTATGGACGGAGGTTCATCATCCGATGTGCTTGTTTCGGAGTCGCTGTGGCGGGAAGCGCAACACACCGAAGATCGTATGTCTTGGAAAACGCTATTCGGAGGAGGCAGTGTCGCGCACATCCCTCTCCCGACTGTAATTGGGGTGAGCCCGCGGTGACCACACGACGAAGGGTGCGGGCCGGGATGCGGAATTCGAGTCTGCCGCCCCCGAACTGACGGGCTAGCGCCGTGGTCGTTCGACCGGGTATCCGGCTTCAAGCCACGCGTTCATGCTGCCGGACACGTTGTATACATGGCGATAGCCGAGGTCCGCGAGAGTCTCCGCAGCAATGTTACTTCGACGTCCCGATTGGCAATAGACAACGACGTGGTCGTCGACCTGTGCACCGATCTCTCGATGCCTGGCTTGAATCTCGCGGAAATCGATATTGAGATCCGTGCCGGGGATCATACCGGCCTGATGCTCCTCTGGAGAGCGGACATCGATGAGCACGAATCCTTTCTTGCTCATAGAGCCAGCCTTCGACAAACTATCCTGCAGCTGTTGCACCGTCAGCAAATAGGAGTGGTAGGATCTGGCCACATCGCATAGCACAAGACCGGCAAGCAGGCATCCCAACGTCGCGATCATTGAAAGTTTCATGGTCTTACTCCTTTGGAGTATTGCGGCCAGCACCATCTCTCTTCATAATAAAAGCATGCGGAAGAGCTGGTCAAGCGTGGTCGCCATGATCGCGGTGGTCGCTCTCGTCGGCTGTGCCGACGGAGTCAAGTTCGTTCAGGAGCATGAGAACGGGGGGGTCGTGGTGTATCCGTTCAGAGGAGACCAAGGCTCTCTGCTTTCGTCGTTCCGCACGGAGGCGCTTGCCCTCATACAAGAGAAATGTGGCAGCCGCTCATACACTATTATCCGTGAGGGGGAAGCCCAGGGGCGGTCTCGGGTCGTGAGTCCGATGGAAGGGCAGGAAGAGGTGATACAGGAACGTCGGTGGGGAATTCAGTTTCACTGCGAGTAGGCGGCTCGCCTTCGCAAATAAAGCCGCGTAGACTGTTACGTCGGCCGCTCTTTCATCAAGTCTTCGATGCTCAATAGGCTGAACAGCGTGAGGCCTTCTTGCTCAACCTTCTTCCTGCCGTCCTGCTCCATCCGATCCACAATGACTAACGCGTGCGTGACGGCAAGTCCTGCGCTACGGGCTGCCGCCACCCCCTTCAGCAACGAACCCCCGCTCGTCAGAACATCGTCGACGATCACCGCCTGATCTCCCGAGCGAACTGCTCCTTCAATCACCTTGCCGAGGCCGTGATCTTTGGCCTGTTTCCTCACAACAAATGTCCGCCATTCCCTCCGTGGCTGTGCGGCAAATGCATAATCCGAGATGGATGTGGCAATAGCAATTGCCCCAATCTCAAGCCCGCCGAGACAATCAACATTAACAGGTCGTAAGACGTCATAGGCCAACTGCGCCACCAAACGTCGGGCGCCAGGATGGGCCATCAAAGAGCGGCAATCGATGTAGAACGGGCTGGTCAGTCCGGAAGCCAGTTTAAATCCCTGGGGATTCCATTGAAATGACTGCGTGCGGTGAAATGCCTGTGCGAGTTCCGTGTGCAGAGTCGCCATTGCCAGATGCATCGTCCC
>JABMDG010000461.1 GCA_015904045.1 Nitrospira sp. | reverse complement strand
CCGCTACGACCACGTTGTAGGTCACGACATTTTGCACATTAATCGGCGCCAACCGAACTTGCCGGATGGTGCCTGCAAATTGCACCGCCGGATAGGCATCGACCGTGAACGTTGCGTCTTTTCCTTCCGCCATGCCGCCGATGTCCGACTCACTCACATTGGTATCGACCTGCATTTTGGTCAGGTCCAAGGCGATCAAAAACAGATTCGGCGTAGCAAAACTGGCTGCGACGGTCTGTCCCACTTCCACATTCCGCGCGACGACGATCCCATCCACCGGCGAGCGGATGACCGTGTGCTTCAGTTCCAACTCAGCGACATTCAATGCTGCCTCAGCCTGGCGCACTTGGGCTTCCGCGACCCGCAGTTGCGCTTCCGCGCTCTCATAGTTCGTGACCGCAACGTCGACGTCGTTCTGGGAGACGAATTGCTGCTCCACTAACGATTGCACCCGGTCTCGTTCCCGTTTCCGTTGCGCGAGATCCGCCCGGGCTCGTGCCACGCTCGACCGTGCCATTTCAAGATTGCTGGCCGCCTGTTCACGTCGGGCTTTGAACGGCTCAGGATCGATGACCGCAACGATGTCTCCCGCCTTGACCCGCGTATTGAAATCCGCATGCAGACTCTTGACCATCCCCGACACCTGGGTGCCGACCTGGACCGAGACAACCGGATTGATCGTCCCGGTCGCGCTGACCACGGACACGACCGCCCCCCGCTCGACTCCCGCTGTTCGATATCGCACCGGTGCCTTGCGTTCTCCGTTGAAGAACACATACCCGCCGATGGCCAAACCAATGGCCACCACTCCAAGAATGATCCCAACCCGCTTCATACCCGCATCCTACAACAACATGGCTTGGCACCAGGCATTTTATCAGGATGCCTGTGGGGAATTCATCCGACAGAGAGCAAGATCGCACCGAGCGGGAGGGGGGACCCGGGAGAGGGAACTCGATACAGGAATGAGTGTGAGGCTTATCGGGCTAGCAATTGTTCCAGGAATGCCGTGGAGACATGGCCTTTCTGGAAATCCGGATCGTCAAAAATTCTCCGATGAAGCGGAATGGTCGTCTTGATCCCGTCGATCACAAACTCGTCGAGCGCTCGTCTCATACGGGCCATCGCTTCCTGGCGATCCCGCCCGTGGGTAATCAGCTTGGCGATCATGGAATCATAGTGCGGAACGACTGTCGCCCCGGACTCCATTGCAGAATCGACTCGGACCCCGAACCCTCCGGGAGCGCTATATTTGGTAATCAGGCCAGGCGACGGCGTGAACTTTTCCGGATCTTCCGCATTGATTCGGCACTCCATGCTGTGACCGTTCATCGTGACGTCTTGCTGCCTAACCGTCAACGGATGGCCCGCCGCCAGGCGAATCTGTTCCTTGATTAAATCGATGCCGGTCACCATTTCGGTGATTGGATGCTCGACCTGGATGCGGGTGTTCACTTCCATGAAAAAGAAATTGCGGTCCTTGTCAAGCAGGAATTCCACCGTCCCGACATTCCGATAGTGCACGGCCTTGACCGCCTCGACCGCGACGCGGCCGATTTCGCGGCGGAGCTTGTCATCGACGACCGGCGACGGCGTCTCTTCCACCAGCTTCTGATGCCGTCGTTGAATCGAACAATCGCGCTCGCCCAGATGGATAACATGGCCCCGGTGATCGGCCAGCACTTGAACTTCGATATGGCGCGGTTCCAGAAAATATCGCTCCAGATAGACGCCTTCGTTGCCGAAGGTAGCCTTC
>JABMDG010000460.1 GCA_015904045.1 Nitrospira sp. | reverse complement strand
GAGGAGAGAGACCCGTGGCAGCCAGCGGGCGGTTTTAAAAACCATCTGCTCGCCGCTCGTACGCTGTGATTCCGGAATCGCGCTGACCCGACTGACTCTGGGTCCGAGTAAGAGGTCGTGTAGCAAGGTCAGGCACAGCAAGAGACTCACCAGAGCCAGCTTCACCATCACGATCCCAGGCCATGAGGCAGGGTCCGTCACATGGATGCCGCGTCGTGATAACAACATCGGACCAGTGATCAAGAGGATCGCGATTGCGACCCAGACGATGGGGCGAAAGCGCAGCGCAGCGGATCGAAAGAGCGCCATGAACTCCGGCGCTGCCTTCCGGCTCCTGACCAGGGGTGCCAGGACCAGGGACAGAAAAATCATGCCGCCAACCCAACTCATTGCGGCAAGAATGTGCAGGACGACCAGGGTGGAATACATGTGCCGTATCATAATCGAGTCGGCTCCCTGCTTTCAGCTATCAGATTTCGGCTGCCCATTGACTCCTGTACGGTGATCTCAGTACAGGATGTTATGATGTCCCACATACTCGGCTTCATCCTCCTCACCACCGTCCTCGAAACCGCCGGGATGAGTTCCGCAGCAACTCTGCAAGAGAATCCGAACCCCGTCGGGCAGATCGCCGCGTTTGCTCAGGGCTCTCCGATGCTGACCGTCGCCAAGAGCCCCTTTCTCATGGGTACGGCCCGTATGAGTGATGGGTCCTTCAGCCTTGAAACCCAATACGACGACACGGAACAGCCACAACGCCGAGTCTGGCTCGACTCGTTCGACATCGATCGCGACGAAGTGAGTCTCGGAGAGTACCTGTGGTGGCTGTTGGAGCATCAGCGCGCGATTCCCGAAGAAGTGCAGAAACTGATCGATCATATGACGAAGGTCCATGCCCTGCCGCCCGAGATCTTGGCCCGGTGGCCGGCGCTCTACGCGACATGGCCGGAGGCCTCGGAGTTCTGCCGCGCGCAGGGCAAGCGGCTGCCGAGAGAAGCCGAGTGGGAAAAGGCCGCGCGGGGGAACAGCGGCCATCTCTTTCCTTGGGGGCAACAGCCTCCCACGCCGGAGCTGGCGAAGTTCGGCCAGTACCATGTCCATGAGATTCCCATTGTCGCCCCTGTTGAAAGCGGAGAAGAAGGCCGGAGCCCCTATGGCCTCCATCATATGGCGGGGAATGCCGCCGAGTGGGTCGAAGATTGGTTTGGAATCGATTACTATGCGACGATGCCTGACCGTAATCCACGCGGGCCGATTTCCGGCCGGTACAAAGTCGTGCGGGGGGGATCCTGGAAGAGCGCGCCGGTGATGCTGCGAACAGCCACAAGAAGCGGAGCCTCGCCGGATCGGCGGGCCGCCACGATTGGATTCCGTTGTGCCCGGTCCGCGCGATGAGGGGATCTATGACAAGACTCGGAATGATGGCTGTTCTCTGTATTGCCGCGATGCTCGTGAGTTCCGCTCCGCTCTCTGCCGCGAGTGACGATGCACCGCTGGGATGGAAACTCTATACGAACGCCCGATTCGGCTTCTCTGTCCGGTATCCCGATAACTGGCGCCTGGGTAATCCATTGCCTGATGGAACCGGAGTGACGCTCTATCCTCTCATCGAGCACAGCCTCATCGCCTTCTCCGGCCATATGAATGTGCTGGAGGGCAAAAGCCAGGACGGACGGCAGACGCTCGACGAATTTGCCGCGGCCCATCGCCGGATCATCGGAGAACACTACGGCAAAAGGACGATCGCCGTGAAATGGCGGCAGGATCAGGATCTGGCGCTGGCCGGATTCCCCGCAAAGGACCTGATCTTCACGTATTCGGATAGCGCGCAGGGAGAGATGATCGAA
>JABMDG010000046.1:37590-41899 GCA_015904045.1 Nitrospira sp. | reverse complement strand
GTTCTGCATCGGCGTCACGCCCTTGTCCATCGCCTTCAGCTGATTCAGACTCAGGCTTTCCAGCCCCGGCTGCATGCACCTTACACCACCGACAGCCAACGTCCGGATCTGGCTCTTGCGCAGGTTGCTCTTCGTTTCAATGAACACGTCCAAGTCACAATGGTCCGAGGCGAACTTCCCGAACAGCTCGTCCACATATTTCATGTCAATGATGTTATCCACCAGCCGAAACCTCGCTGTGTCATAACGTTGGGACAGATACGCTATTTCCTTCGCGGCTTGCTCAGATGACTTAGACCGAAACGCCATGCTCTGCGCATTGAGCCCGCAAAACGTGCAATGATGTTTCTCTCCCCACCAACAGCCTCGTGACGCCTCGTACAATAGGATCCGGTCGAGCCCCTGTGCGGCCTGCCCCAACTCCGCGAGTAGATGGTAGTAGTCGTCGTAGTCAGGCGGCCCGGCTTTCGAGAATTCGGAGAAAAGCGCTCGGTTTGGCGTGAACAGGATGTCGGAGCCCTGGCGTGCGGTCACGCCGGGTGGTAGTGTGCTGGGCTTCTCATCGAGCACATAACGGACCAACCGTGGGAAGACCTCTTCGCCCTCCCCCACCACCACATGATCGATAAAAGGGAAGGCGCGGAAATACTCCAGCCCCATCTCGCTGTCATAATTGGCCCCGCCAAATACAATCTTCACGCGCGGATAGAGATCCTTGATCAGCTTCGCCATGGTGAGGCTGGCGACGTTCTGGTCGAAGGTGGATGTGAACCCGACCAGTGCGTACCGCCCCCAATCAACAGCAGTGAGCATGTGCGTGAGGAACTGCGGCGCGATGCGTGTGGCCATCTCCTCGAAGTAGCCGATCGGCCGGCCGCTTTGCTCCGCAATTTGTTCGAACACCGGCTTGAAAACACGCCGATACTCGGTTCGCTTCGGATTGTCCCGGAACAGCAAGAATGAGAACAGCCACTCGCCGAAGAGCGCCCGTTTTTCGCAGATGAGTTCGTGCAGTGGCACTCCGATGAGGTGGGCAAACCGAACGTTCAAATGGTGGCAATCGACCGGGATGCCTTGCGATTTGAGCAGCGCCGAGAGTGTGCCGAGCTGGATCGAAGGATACTTCGAGTAGCTGAACGGCATGTTGACGAGCGCGATGCGTGCCTCGCCGCTCATCTGTTCCCTCCCGTTTTCATCAAGAGCATCGGCCGGTCGACGATCAGCCTGCGGAAGCCCGGAAGGGTAGAAATTCCCGGTCGGCTTTTGCCGCGAGATAAAAGTCGCTTTCTGTGAGGCCGCTGATCTTATGTGTCCAGATCTCGACCTTGCACTTGCCCCAAGCCAAATACAGATCAGGATGGTGGCCTTCGGCTTCCGCGATCGCGCTTACCTTGTTCACAAAGGCCAGGGCCTGGGCGAAGTCCTTGAAGGTGTAGAGCCGCTCCAGATGGCCCTGCGCGTTCAACGACCAGCCCCGGTCCAATTCCCTTAAGAGCGCGTGAGTACGATCCGCCGGCAAAGGGGGCACCCCGCCACGACAGGGAACGCATGTGTTATCGGCCAATCCCATGAGATATCTCCTTCTCTAGTGCAGAGAGGCAATATTCTAAATGGACGACTGCAGGAGAAACAAGGCAGCGAACTACTACTCAGACTCGTCAGGCACTCCACCCGACTTGGCCAGATCGTCCAGCTTAATCTTGTCCGGATTGAACTTCTGTGCTGCCTGCAGCATGCGATCAAGGGCGTCATCGAACGACAGAGGGGTGGCGTCTTTGGGGCGAAATCGGAGGGGATTCACCCGGGCGGCGACGAAACTCTTGAGATATGGACTGGTCAGGCCATTGGCCTTCAGCACCTCGACTTGCCGGACGATTGCGTCATCCAGCGCCAAGAGAGTCTTGGCCCGCTGCTGCCGAATGGACATCGCATCAGGGAACGGCTGTGCGAGAAACCCCTCCACTCGTTTCAAGACCGGATGGTACGCCCCGCCACTGAACCGTGGCCGCGCTTCATAACACAAACCCAGCGTGATGAACGCCGGTTCCTCGAACTCCAACGCGTAGGTCTCTTCGTTCCCCGCATCGAGCCGCGCCAATTCCCGATACATGCGAATGACTTCCAGCGCTTTCTCTCGCAGATTGTGCGCTTTTTCAGTATTGAGCGCGAGGATCTGATAGGACGCGGCTGCCTCCGGCACGACGATCGACACAATGCTCCTTGCCCCCAACGTCTTCATCGCCGACAGGCGGTGGTGCCCATTCGGAGTCCAATACCGAGCCGTATGATCCGGCTTCGGCAGCCGGACGGCAATAATCGGGTCGAGAAACCGGCCGATCTTGCCGATCACTGTCTCCAGTCTTCGCACATGCGTGTCGGACAAGTTCCGTTGATAGGGTGTCGGCTCGACCAGTTCGATCGGCAACGCGGCCAGCACCAGCCAGCGTCCGCCATACGGCTCACGATAGACCGCAAGGACCTTGCCCCCGTCGTCTTCGATCGCCCGATGGAGCTCCGCGACATCGCCTGTCGGTGCCGCCGCTTGTAACTCCGTCGCAGCGAGTCCGATCGACGTCCCGGGTGATTTCCTCCGCCGCTTGGCTCCCTTGGGCAGCGACGTTTGCTTGGGGATTTTCGATGCCACAGGACTATGGTAGGGCAGTCCTACGACAAATGAAAGTCCCTGTGAAAACAAACCACGCCTGCGGCTACCAGAAAAAATCCAACGATCGAAGATTGAAGGCGAACGAGGCACGAGAAGCAGCACACAGTTTCAGGGGCTCAGGTATACCACGGGCGGCCTTGCACACGGTGGGAGGCCGCCCGGGGGATGGCGCTTGGGACGCCGGTGTCAATATCAGTTGTCACGGCCCGTTTGACCCGTGCGATGCCGGGGATACACGATTTCCAATCGGGGGAGACCTCGTCAATCCCAGGTGCCGGTGTGCCTCATGCTGTTAAGTAAACTCCACCCTCAGGCGACTATAGGCTGATTAGCCTCACGTGCCGAGACGGCACAGCCAGTGGAGCACGATCAGCATGACCGACGAGAAACCCACCCCTGCGTCGGCGGGCCTGACGGACCAGGTGGCGTCGAGTCTTCCATCTCAACCCTCCCTTCCGCGTAAAGTCGACGAGAGACCTGGATAACAGCCGCGCGGTCTGTCCGATCTCCCGCTCTTCTCGGTATATGGGGCCGCAGTTAATTTCCTACGCCGATTAGAAATAGGTGTCAACAGGTTTGCGTGGGTTTTTCTGAGCGCCATAACGCATAACACATGCCAACCAACACCATGTCTTCAAGTGGCGAATACCAGCGCAAGGGTTGAGGGAAGAAGACACCATAGCAGCCACAGTTGGGGAGGTCGATCCCGCGAAACAGGGTGACGACCAGCCCCGCAGCATACAGTCCGTACAGAGTCAGTGCGAGAAGGGCACCAGCCTGAATCCGCCATCCGGCGAGTACCCACACACCCAGCACCCATTCGAGTCCGGTGATGCCAAATGCGATCGGCCAGAGCATATGATCGGGAAAGAGTTGGTAGGTGGCCAGTACCTCGACAAAACCCCGAAGATCCAGCGATTTCCCAAGGGCAGAAGCTAGGCATACCACCCCTATGACGATGCGCGCCCCCCAAGTTAATATGGTTCGATACACCGGGGATCCAATGGTAACTCGAAGGAGACTAGCAGCGATCTGCCGCCCTTTCTCCCTCCATGCATTGAGCGTTAATTTCCGAGTATCCGGAGTATCGTTGAGTGTCCGGGCTTAGGACCGTTGAGGGCTCGTAGCCCCCATCCAGTCCGGTACTGTTCGGGAACGCGGCTGGCACGCGGAGGTGCGAGCGCCGATCTTACAACTGCACTCAGTGACCACTCTTCTAAACGATTTTCAGCTTGGCAAAGTCAACACCATCCGGACCCGGGGGCATCTTGAGCTGCATGCTTTTCAAGGCATCGACCATGCGATCTGCCACGATGAGATTGCGGTACCACTTTCGATTGGCCGGAACAATATACCAAGGCGCTCGCTCTGTGCTCGTGGCCGAAATCACGTCTTCAAAAGCCTTCTGATAGTCACCCCACCGATTGCGCTCCTCAAGATCGCCGGAATTCCATTTCCAGCGCTTTTCCGGATCGGCGATGCGGGCCTCCAATCGAAGTTTCTGCTCATCCTTCGATATGTGGAGAAAAATCTTGAGAACGGCGGTGCCGCTTTCGCTCAGAAGCTCCTCAAATTCTTTGATCTGCTCGAACCGCCGCTTCGCGACTTTGTCGGATACCCATCCGTGCACACGCGTAATCAGAA
>JABMDG010000046.1:32694-37490 GCA_015904045.1 Nitrospira sp. | reverse complement strand
CACGCGTAATCAGAACGTCCTCATAGTGTGAGCGGTTGAAGATGCCGATATATCCTTTCGCGGGAACCTCCCGATGAACGCGCCACAGAAAGTCGCGGGCCATCTCATCTTTGGACGGGGCCTTAAAGGCCACAACCTTGCAGCCTTGGGGATTAATGCCTGACATCACGCTCTTGATCGTCCCATCCTTTCCGCTCGTATCCATACCCTGCAGCACGACGAGAAGAGATCGTGTTGCGTTCGCATACAGACGCTCTTGAAGTCCAGCTAGCTCGGCAATGAGCGCGGCTGTTTCCGCCTTCGCCTGCTCTTTGCCTTGTTCGCTTTTCTTGTAGTCGCCGGTGTCATCTGGATCGTATTGCTTCAGCAACAGGTCCCTGCCCGGCTTCACTGAATATCGTTTCACGCTTCCTCCTTAGGAGCTTGCAGGGCAGGCTCCGCCCCCGAGGTTTGAGCATCACCTCAGGGCGTTCTCAGTGCCGACGCGATTCGCCCTCGCATGACGCGCGCGTGGATTCCTACGGTTGCTTTGGAACATCCTGCGCGCAACGAAAGCCGACATTCGGGTCTTGCTCGTTGGGATCGCCCTTGGTTCGAAACGAGGATCGCAGTCGGTAGGGACTGTTGATATAGGAGCCGCCGCGTTGCACCTTGGCCGTGCCTTCTGCAGGCCCACGCGGGTTAATCGCAGGACTCCCGGCAAAATTGAAATAGTAGTCTTCGCCATACCAATCCATCACCCACTCGTAGAGATTCCCCGCCAAATCATATGCCCCATAGGGACTTTGCCCCTTGTCACGATCACCGATGATCGCAATGGTCTCTTCGCCGCCTTCTTTTAATCCATAGACCGCATGAACCGGTGTCGGTAGATCGTTGCCCCAGGGATAGATCCGCCCATCGGTTCCGCGCGCAGCCTTTTCCCATTCCCCTTCGGTTGGAAGCCGCTTGCCGGCCCACAAGCAATACCCCATCGCGTCCATCCAACTGACCCAACGAACGGGCCGATCGGCATGCACCACGGGCGTGTCCTTGTCTGCAAAACCCCAAGGTGGCTCACTCTGAATCGCCTCAACGAACTTGGCGAACCGCCCGTTTGTCACTTCAAACTTATCGATGTAGAAGGCATTCAGTACGACATGATGCACGGGGAATTCGTCTTCATCCCCCTTATCACTTCCCATCGTAAATTCACCGGCAGGCACCAGGACCATCGGCGCTCCATCCTTTCCCACAATCTCGTGAGGGAATGGAGCCGGATGGTGAACCCCACTCCCGTTTCCCGAAGGCTTGAGCTTGTCGCCCGATTTGGACTCTCCCTCAGGCGCGCGTGATTTATGTGGAGCCGTGAGCGAATCGGACTTGGTCATTCTTGCCGACGGCGTCGGCACAGGCCCTTGTCTGACCAACCGGCTTTCCCGTGCCAGAGCGAGATACGGATACATCGACACAAGGCACGCGATGATGAGAACGGTGAGAATGGCTTGCCGAACATGCCTGTTCATTCCCGACAGTCTCCCCTGAGAAAGACAACCGAACCAACCCCGTCGGTCTTTCAAGGTACCGAAACCCAACGGACAAATCCAGTACGTTCGCGCCAGAACATGTAGGTGCAGATTGTGCGAGCGCAGTTGCGCCGTGACGAGGTCCGGTGTAGCGTACACATCGTATGGAACCACAGGTTGGCTGGATGAACATCGACAGTACGGTTGTCCTCGACATTCTCAAGTCGCTCCTCGTCCTTATCGCCCTTCTGATCACCCGGACCTTAGTGGTGCGGTGGATCTCCAGAAATCCGACGCTCTCGATGGAGGCCAAGCGCCGATGGGTTGTCACCACCAGAAACTGGATCGTGTTCGCGTTTCTCATCGGGCTCGTCAGTATCTGGGCACACGAACTGCAAGCGTTTGCCGTATCTTTGGTGGCATTGGCGGCAGCGCTGGTCTTGGCCACCAAGGAACTTATTCTCTGCTGGAGCGGCGCGGCCTTACGAGTCGGCGGAAAGGTCTACACTGTCGGAGACCGGGTGCAAATCGCCGGACATCGCGGCGTAGTCCTGGATCACGACGTCTTCGCGACGAAACTCCTGGAAATTGGACCGGGGCAAACGGCGCACCTCTATACCGGCCGCGTCACCATCTTCCCGAATAGCCTGCTGTTCTCGCATCCCCTCGTCAAAGAGAATCCCGACCAGGAGTATGGCTTATACACACTGGCCGTTCCCATCAAGACCGACAACAATTGGGAACACGCTGAACAGACATTGCTGCGCGCCGCCAAGGAAGAATGCGCACCCTTCATGGAAGAAGCGGTCCGCCAGATGAAATTGCTGGAACAAACTAATTTGCTCGAGGCGCCGTCGCCGGAACCGCGCATTACCATCCAACTATTGGAGCCGGGCAAGATGCAGCTGGTGTTGCGCTTTCCTGCCCCCGATCGCGGACGATCCCGCATCGAACAGGCGATCCTGCGCCGGTATCTGACCGAGCAGACTTCGTTCCTCTCAGCCAGGCATGACACGCACGAGCCTGACAAATGAAACGGGGCTCCCCTCGATTCCTGATCGAGGGGAGCCCCGTTAGAAAAACCCCGTGGACCCGCGCCGGCTTAATTCGGAAAGGACTTGGGCGCCGATACGTGCTGCCAGCCCTCGCCGTTCAGCGTGCGGAGGAATTCCACCACATCGCGCTTTTCCTGGTCCGTCAGGTCGAGCGGAATGATGAGATTGTCCTGGTGCGGATTCTTGACGCCACCCTTGTTGTAGAAATCTACGACTTCTGCAAGAGTTTTGAAGCGCCCATCGTGCATGTACGGCGCGCTTCGAGCGATCTCCCGCAAGGTTGGGGTCTTAAAGGCCCCGATCTCTTCCGCATTGCCGGTTACCAGGTAGCGGCCGAGATCGACCTTGTTGTCATCCCAGCCGATGCCGAGATTATGAAACTTTTCGTCGGTGAAGTTGAAGCCAGAATGGCACTTTGTGCACCGTGCTTTTTCCCGGAACAGGATGAGACCCTTTTGGGCCGCTTCTGAAATTGCCCCTGCTTCTCCTCCCTGATCGAACCGGTCTGCCGGACTATTCCCGGAGAGGACCGTACGCTGGAAGCTGGCGATGGCCATACCCACCCTCTCCGTTGTGATGTTATCATCGCCGAAGACTTGCTTGAAGAGTTTCCGGTAGCCTGGCATTTTCATCATCTTCGCATTCATCACATCGTAGTTCGCAAAGCCGTGTTCGATCGGATTGGTAAACGGACCAACCGATTGAGCTTCCAATGTCGGAGCGCTGGCGCACCCTGCCGGAGTGATCGCGGCCGAATTCAGTGCCGACACGGCGTGAATCGCAAGGCGCGACGCGTGCGCCGCAGCTTCGGCTGAAAGAGATGACGGCACTAAAGTCAGGCGTAAGATGCCCCGCTCATGCTGATTGTCCACAGCCGGGTACGTCCGGCATTGCCCACCCGCGTCTCGAACCACGAGGACGGATAGCTCTCGCTCAAAGGTGATGTGCTGTTCCAGAATCCACCTCTGTATGAACTCTTGTCCCCCAGTACCAGAAGCGATCGCATCACGCTGTGCGTCATCCTCATTCATGCTGGTACAACTACAGGGAGCAGGTCAATTTTGCATGAACGCGAAGGCATAAAATAAAAGAGGGGCTGCCCTTGTCATAGCGCAGCCCCTCCCTTTTCTCACAATCCTATCGTGACCGATCCCAGCTTATCAGAATCGTAATGTCCCCCGTTCGTCAATACTCGGGATTGGCGTTCGGCTCAGTTGATAAGCAATCGCCGCCATGTTCTCGAGAAGCCGCAGTCCACCACCCCCCCGCAGTGATGATGCGGGTCGAGACGAGAATGGACAGTCGGCTGTGCAACGAGGGAAGATCATCGAGCAGTTCGATCTTGGTATCTCGGAGAAGATCTCCGAAAGCGCGGGCACCCTGGCCACCCACGGCAAGAGGCCATTGAGTGGCCAGCTGTTTAAGTTCCTTGAGTTGCTGAAGCATGGCGTCCTCAGACTTTGCTTCCGTGAGGGAGAGAAGCACAAGATCAGGGCTGATCTTCTCGCAGAAGGCTAAGAGGTCTGACACCGGAAGATTAGGACCAAGGTAATAGACCTGGCAACCTCTGGTCGCTGCGATATACGCGACGGCTTGGGCCCCGATCTCATGCGTTTCACCTTCAGGACAGGCGATCAAAACACGCGGACCGAACTCATTCACCGGCAGCTGATTCATCACAGAAAACAACTTTTGCTGGATGAGCTTTGTCACGTAATGTTCAATGGCTGCACCAAGACGACCTTGGTGCCACAGTTCCCCGATGCGTCGCTGCAGCGGGAGCAAAATACGCTGGACAGCCTCTTCGAACGGTATGACGGCCACCGCACCGTTAAGCTTCCGTTCGAACCCCGCCTTGTCGAGCGGGTCGAGCAATCCCACCAACTCATCTAAGAGATGGCCATGAGGTTTCTGGTCCTCTACAGGCAAAGGGGTCGCAAGACGCATACGCGCGACTAGCGAATCAGGCCCCTCCGTTGCTAGGCCACCGATCGTTGCACCTTGTTCCATCTGGGATTTCACAAAGCGAAGGAGTGCGACATCCTCATCGCTGTATTCGCGATAACGATTCGAACTTCGTGATGGCTTGACAAGCCCATACCGCCTCTCCCAAACACGAATGATGTCCTTGGACAGGCCAGTCAGTTTTGCAACTCTATGAATTCTATGGGTGTGCATAATAATTGATAATTGTATTATTGTGTCCAATGTTTGTCAAATATTATATAACAACACA
>JABMDG010000046.1:30319-32594 GCA_015904045.1 Nitrospira sp. | reverse complement strand
GATCCAGTGCCAGCCGCTTATGCCAAGAAAAAAATGCCAGCCGGCTGGTGGACGGATCCAAAGATCATTGAGGAGGGAAGAAAGATTTATGTCGGTGAAGCCGACCCGCTTGTCTCCTGTACTGGTTGCCATGGCGAGGACGGTGAACCAGTAAGAAGTGGGGAGGGGGTTCGTAGCCTGAAAAATACTAAACGCTTCTCAGACAGCTATTGGTTCTGGCGTGTGGCGGAAGGGATTCGAAAGACGCCAATGATGCCATACAAATCGCTCCTCTCAGAAGACCAGATCTGGCAAGTTGTCGCATTCATGCATACCTTCTCGCATGGAGGGAAACCTGTCGAACACAAAGATTATACGGGGTACAAGCAACCGGAGAAGATCAAGCCCAAGAATGTGGCCCCAATGGTGCTCGTGCCAGCCGGGGACTTTACCATGGGGAGCAACGAAGGTAGTGACGATGAAAAGCCCGAGCACAAGGTCTTTCTCAATGCTTACTATATCGATGTCTATGAAGTAACGGTCGGGCAATATGCAAAGTTTCTGGAATCTACCAGTATATACCCACCGCCGAAGTGGACGACTATGGACGAGCCGCCTCATCAGAAGCGCCCGGTTGTCAATGTCGATTGGGGGGATGCGAACAACTATTGCAAGTGGGCCGGCAAGCGGCTGCCGACAGAAGCTGAGTGGGAGAAGGCGGCACGGGGGGCGGACAGTCGTATGTATCCCTGGGGCAACGATCCACCCAATCAGCTCCGGGCGAACTACGGGAAGGACAAGTGGGACAACCACAATGCGCTGTTGCCGGTGGGGCAATTGAAAGACGGCAAGGGCCCCTACGGGATTTATGATCTGGCAGGAAATGTCGCGGAATGGGTGAGCGACTGGTATGACCCAGATTATTATGTGACCAGCCCATCGAAAAACCCGCAGGGAGCTGAAGGTGGAAAATATAAAGTCTTGCGGGGAGGCTCATGGGACCTTGCTGCCGAGAACCTGCGATCTTCGCGGCGGGACTTCAACATACCATCGACCACAGACTTCGATTCACCGGCGTATCGGAACTTCAACAGTGGATTCCGGTGTGCGAAGACTCCGTAGGACATTGTTCCCCAGGTATGCTCGATGATACCGAGGCACCAGATGTAACCAAAATGCTCCGAGACAGCAGAGCCGTTCCATAAAGGTAACCAATAACATTGGATAACAGAGATAGCATTCGATGATCGGACGCGTAACCAAAAGGATGAACCGCTCCAAAACATTTTCTAGTAAAGGAGGGCTAGCAATGACACGATCTAACACCCGAATCGCTGTAGCGCTGACCGGAATTCTGGCCGCGATCCTCACCACTGGCATGCCGCTCCAGTCGGCATTCGGCGAAGGTGGGGCACGACGTGATGTCGTGCGGCAAGAGCAGCAGAACGTCAAAGATGCCATCATGCACGCGACGGAAGCAGTGGAACACGGCCAACAAGGTCATGCCGAGAAGCTTGTGACCCATGCCGAAGCCTCGCTGCAGCATGCAGTTAGAGGAGGGGAGGACCCGCATTTGGCAGAAGCGATGACCAGTCTGAAAGAAGCGATTGAGCATGGTAAAGCTGGTCATGCTGACGTGGCCACGAAACATGCCGAAACTGCCGTCACACATCTATCTCAAATCAAGTAAAGAATGAATGCCTATTGCGAAGGATGGTTTGAACGAGCGAGGCGGACATGACCCTAACCAGCAAAGATATGAACTGCCACACAAGACTTAGATAGGGGGCGTTATGTTAACGGTAAAGATAACAGGTTCCGTCCTATTTGCTTTAGCCCTCTCACAATTCGGGTACGCCGAAGAGTATCGCGGACCGAAGCCTAGTGCCGATAGGCAAACGATGTCGAACCAATTCTGGTGGCCCGAAAGACTTGATCTCATGCCCCTTCGCCAGCATGCAGCTGAGTCTAACCCAATGGGAAAACAGTTTACGTACGCTAAAGAGTTTAACAAGCTCGACCTGAAGGCTGTGAAGAAAGACCTCAGGGAGTTGATGACAGCCTCACAGGACTGGTGGCCGGCAGACTACGGTCACTATGGCCCATTCTTCATCCGGATGGCCTGGCACAGTGCCGGCACCTACCGCGTGGCTGACGGTCGAGGCGGAGCTGGCGGCGGTCAACAGCGCTTCGAGCCTCTGAACAGCTGGCCTGATAACGCAAACCTCGATAAGGCGCGCCGGTTGCTGTGGCCTATCAAAAAGAAATATGGGAGTAAACTTTCATGGGCCGACTT
>JABMDG010000046.1:18125-30219 GCA_015904045.1 Nitrospira sp. | reverse complement strand
CACGCGGGCCGTGCCGCTCACGTCTTTCTGCGCGGCATCAATCGCGGCCTGCACCATCTCGCGTTCGGGGCTGAACCAGTAGCCGTTGTAGACGAGGCCCGCGTACCTCGGCATCAAACTGTCCCGGAAGTGGAGCACTTCGCGGTCCATCGTCAAGGATTCGATTCCCCGGTGGGCCACGTGGAGAATTGTCCCGCCCGGCGTCTCATAGACGCCGCGCGACTTCATGCCGACGTAGCGGTTTTCGACCAGATCGACGCGGCCGATCCCGTGCGCGCCGCCCAATTTGTTGAGATGAGCGAGCAACGTCGCCGGGCTCATCTTCTTGCCGTCCACGGCCACGGGATTGCCCGCTTCGTAGTCAATTTCGACTTCCAGCGGCTTGTCCGGCGCCTTTTCCGGCGAAACGGTCATCTGGAAAATTTCGTCCGGCGGAGATTCCCAGGGGTCTTCCAGAATGCCGCCTTCGTAGCTGATATGGAACAGGTTCAAGTCCATGCTGTAGGGCTTGGCTTTCGTCGCCGTGACCGGGATGCCGTGCCGGTCGGCGTACTCGATCAATTCGCGCCGAGATTTCATCGTCCACTCGCGCCAGGGCGCAATGATGGTTAAACCCGGCGCCAGCGCCGTGTAGGTCAGTTCGAACCGCACCTGGTCGTTGCCTTTGCCCGTCGCGCCGTGCGACACCGCCTCGGCTCCTTCTTTCAAGGCAATCTCGGCCTGCCGGCGCGCGATGAGGGGGCGCGCGATCGACGTGCCAAGCAGATAACAGCCTTCGTACATGGCGTTGCCGCGCAACATCGGGAACACATAGTCTTTCACGAAGGTTTCACGTAGATCTTCGATATAGACCTTCTTGACGCCCAGCGCCTGGGCTTTGGCTTTGACGGCCTTCAGGTCTTCGCCTTGGCCCAAATCCGCACAGAAAGCGATGACCTCGGCGTCATAGGTTTCTTGCAACCACTTCAAGATGACGGAGGTATCGAGTCCGCCTGAATAGGCCAGGACAATCTTTTTGATTGGTTTGCGTTTCATGTCGGTTCCCGCCTACGCGCTGTTCAGTTTGCCGAGCAACTGCACCAGAATCGCCTTTTGCATATGCAGCCGGTTTTCCGCTTGATCGATCACCACCGACTGAGGACCGTCGAGGACGTCCGCCGTAATTTCCTCTCCGCGATGGGCCGGCAAACAATGCATGACAATGGCGTCCGGTTTTGCCCGTTGAAGCAGGCGTCCGTTGAGCTGATAGGAAGCCAGAGTCTTCAGCCGCCTGGCCTGTTCCCGTTCACGGCCCATGCTGATCCACACGTCGGTATACAGAACATCGGCTTCCTTCACCGCGACCTGGGGATTTTCCACGATCTCGATCGCGCCGCAGGTGCGTTCCGCCTCGATTCGGGCGCGGTCGATCACATGCTGATCGGGTTGGTAACCAGCCGGGCAGCCCACCACGACCCGCATGCCCATCTTGGCGCCAGCTTCGATGAGGGAATTGGCAACATTATTCCCATCTCCGACATACGCTAGGGTCAGTCCCTTGAGCCGGTTTTTCTTCTCTCGAATCGTGAGCAGATCGGACAGGGCTTGGCATGGATGGCTGTGGTCCGTCAGCCCGTTGATCACCGGCATGCCGGCCTCGGCTGCCCATTCTTCAACGACCGCGTGGTTGTAGGTTCGAATCACGATCCCGTCCAAATAGCGGGAGAGCACGCGCGCTGTATCCGCAACAGTTTCTCCACGGGAGAGTTGAATGTCTCCCATGGGAAGCACCAGTGCATGGCCCCCCAGCTGGTTCATGCCGGCTTCGAAGGACACTCTGGTCCGTGTCGAGGGCTTTTGGAAGAGGAGCCCCAGCGTTTTCCCCGACAATAGCCGATGGGGCATGGCCCGTTGTTGTTTGGCCTTCAGGGAGGCAGCCAGGCGGAGTAAGTCGTCGATCTGCTTGCGCGGCATCGTGGCGACGTCCAAGAGATCCTCGGCGTAGCCGGGTGTGCGGCGCGGTTGTCTGGTCGTGGGTGCCATCAGTGAGGGGTGTCCTTTGCTTCTCCCATACGTCGAGTGAAACTTGCTGTCAGCGCCTCAAGGAGTTTGTCGATCTCCTGTTGGGTGATAATAAGCGGCGGGACGAACCGCAGCACGTGCTCGCCGGCTGCGTTGATGAGCACTCCGCGCGCCAAACAGTCAGCCACGACGGCTTTGGCGTCGATTGTCAGCTCCATGCCCTGGAGCAGGCCGATGCCTCGCACTTCGCGTACGACTCGATAGCGGTCTTTGCAATCGGCCAGGCTCTTGGCCAGATACTCGCCCATCCGCTTGGCCTGGTCCAAGACCGATCCTTCGAGCAGCACGCGGCACACCGCCAGCGCTGCGGCACAGGCCAGTGGATTGCCGCCAAAGGTTGAGGCGTGCACTCCGGGTATAAAGGCTGATGCCACCGATTCTTTCGCCAAACAAGCGCCGATGGGAACCCCGCCGGCCAACCCTTTGGCCAGCGTCATAATATCGGGTGTCACGCCCAACTGTTCATACGCGAAAAGCGTACCGGTCCGGCCCATGCCGGTCTGCACTTCGTCGAAGATAAGCAGAATGTCTCTCTTCGTGCAGAACTCGCGTAGCCGCTTGAGATAGTCCCGGTCGGCCACGTAGACGCCGCCTTCGCCTTGCACTGGCTCCAGCATGATTCCGGCGGTCCGCTCATTGGTCAAGGCTTCGATCGTCGCGAAGTCGTTGAAGAACGCATAGCCAAAGCCCGGCATCAGCGGCTCGAAGCCCTTCTGCACCTTGTCCTGTCCGGTGGCAGTGATCGTCGCCAGTGTCCGGCCGTGGAACGAATTCTTCATGGTAATGATCTCGAACCGGTCCGCGCCGTACTTGTTGTGCGCATAACGGCGCGCCAGTTTGATCGCGGCTTCATTGGCTTCCGCACCGCTGTTGCAGAAGAAAACGCGGTCGGCAAAGGAATGCTCGACCAGGGTTTTAGCCAATTGGACTTGCGGCTCTGTGTAATAGAGATTCGAGGTATGGATCAGCTGGGCAGCCTGGCGTTGAATGGCCTGGACCAGATCCGGATGCCCATGGCCCAGGACATTGACTGCGATGCCGCCAACGAAGTCGAGATATTCTCGACCTTCCATATCGTAGACCTTCGAACCCCGGCCCCGCACGATCGAAATCGGCTGGCGGGTATAGGTCTGCATCAAGTATTTGGCGGCGGCTTCTCGTAATTCTTCAGTGGGCATGGCATACGTACCGCATTGGAAAGGCAGGAAAATTAGCACAGGGGTGGTGTGAAAGCAACCTAGCGGAAGGAGCGGGAGGGGGCAAGGCAAGCCGGATTCCTCGGTCGCTCACCGGAGACCGACATGCTCATGAGATCGGTCATTTGCTTTGCCCCTGAGTATGATAAGCTGCGGGACGATGAAGTCGTGCAGCCGGTGTAATCAACAGAGTCCGGAGGATGCCAACTTCTGCCATCAATGCGGCGCCGCACTTGGCGCGGGCGCTGACACCGCCGACACCGCCAACCATGGTCCAGCTGCTGCCCATACAGCGGAACCAGCTGAAAGTTCCGTTCCCCCACCGATTCATGACGATGAGACCCTGTGGCGCCAGTTCATCGGCCCCAATGCCGACCGCTATCTGGTGACGTTCAAGAGGTTTTCATCGAACGGGCGCCCCAAATTTGCTCTGTCCTGGAACTGGCCGGCATTCTTGTTTATTTCGTTTCTGTGGTTTCTCTACAGGAAGATGTATCTCCACGCCTTCGTCTACGCGGTCGGCCCCATGATTTCTACCTATCTGACGGGGGATTTCAGCGCCGGCATCATCTGGAGCGTCATGGCGGGCGCGACGGCGAACTACCTCTACTACTGGCATTGCAGAGAGCACATCGGAGAAATCCAAAAAACCGGCAGGATGAATCCGGCTGAACAGGAGACTGCGCTCAAGGAATCGGGCGGCGTGCAATCGTACGTCATCTGGGTCGGCGTCGCGTTTTACCTAATCTTCCTCGTTACGCTGGCCAAAATGATTCAGGAAGGCCCTCCAGATCCGGATACGCGCCCGGTGAAACCGGAGAGATCGGCGGCGATGATGAGTATGGCGGAATCCGAAGTCCAACAGGAATTGTTGGCTTCCTGGAGCGACGGTCGCGTCATTTCTTGATGTCGCGATCCGGTCTTCTTGACGCGCGCGGATCGTTCTCGACTTGAGGGGAGCAAGCGATGGCTCGATTGATTTTGCTTCGTCACGGCGAATCGCAGTGGAATTTGGAGAACCGCTTCACCGGCTGGGTGGACGTGCCGCTCTCCCCGCGCGGGATTCAAGAAGCAAAGGATGCAGGAGTCAAACTGAAAGGGTTCACCTTTGACCGGGCGTTCACCTCTGTGTTGAGCCGTGCCAACGAGACTTTGCGCCTGGTGTTGGAGACTGTGGGCCAAACAGGCATTCCGATTGAAAAAGACAAGGCGCTGAACGAGCGGATGTATGGAGATTTGCAGGGGCTGAACAAGACCGAAACCGCCCAAAAATACGGCGAGGCCCAGGTGAAGGTCTGGCGGCGCAGCTATGACGTGAGGCCGCCGGGCGGGGAGAGCTTAAAGGACACGGCCGAACGGGTATTGCCCTATTATGAATCCAAGATCAAGCCGTATCTGTTCAAAGGCGAGACGATTCTCATTGCCGCCCATGGCAACAGCCTGCGGGCGCTGGTGATGCAGCTGGAACAGTTGACGAGAGAGCAAGTGCTGGAGTTGAACATCCCCACCGGCGCGCCGCTACTGTATGAGCTCGACGCCAGCGGGAACGTGTTGTCACATCGGTATCTGTAGACGTGAGTCGTCGTTCGTGAAGCGGATTTCGTCGGGGAAAGAGCGTATAGCTCGTGATTGGATAAGATGATGGGGCCACTTCGAGGCACCCTCCGGTCTCGTGCCATAAGCCATACGCCATAGACTCTGTACTTCGGGCGAGATACACACGACGCTTCACGAGATGCGAGATTGTTATCCCACGTCTTCCAGCAGTCGGCCGTATTCCGCAGCCGGAGCATAGTCGATCAACAACACCAGCAGCTTCTGCCGGTCGTCTGGCGAGACGAAACCCTGGTCTTCGATTCGCGAGGCGGCTTCAGCGCTGATCGCCATATGGCTCATGCCTTCCTGATCAACTAATCGTCCGTATTCGGCGCGCCGTGTGTCCAATTCGCTCCGGTACCCTTCCCAACTGCCGGCACCAAGCCGCCCCGGTTGCCACCAGGTTGATTTGATCGTCTCCAGCAGCGTCGTGCTGATTGCCTCTCGATATTTTGCAGGGATATGCGCGTCGATCGCGGCCAAGATCCAATACAGATTCAACGACAAGATTTCCCGTGAAATCGCATGCGCGTCGGATTCAGAGACAGCGATGCCGTACTCCTCAAGCTGTGGCGGCGTGATCGGCTGTGGCATCGTCTGGATCAGTGCGGCGGCGGCTTGTGCGGGAGTCATGGTTGATTCCATTCGGGCGATCTTGTTATGGGGGAGAATACTGCACCGTTTACCCGCCGCTCAAGCGGCGGCTTGTTCGTCTGGGGATGCCGTGCTAGAGTCATGCACCCCTGAGCAGGAGGAGTTGCCATGCAGAGACGTCGCGGTCGCGTGTTTCTGATCGGTGCATTGGCCGGAGCGCTGTGGCTCGCCTCGGCGCTCGTCCCAGCCTATGCGCAGGAGAACCGCTGGGGAGTGGGTACGGATGTGGGCTTTACTGCTGGGTCCGTGCACGACACGGTGTTCAACCTTGGATTCAACGTCGATTACTATCTCGATCGGAATTTTTCAGTCGGCCCGATGATGCAGATTACCCCGACGGGCGATCTGTTCCAGATTTCCTTCGCGGGGGCTGTGAAATATCATCTCCGCTTCAACAACGGCATTAATGTCGTTCCCTTTGCCGGGTTCGGGCTGATTCACGCCGATCTCGATCATGGAACCGGGCCATCGCGGATCGACCGGAACGACACGAGTTGGTATATCCCGGTCGGTGTGTCGCTGGAATATCAGATCGTCCACAACCTCGCCGTGGCCTCGACGGTCATCGTGAATCTGCACAGTATCGACCTCTCTCCATCCCTGCCTGAAAAGGACAACAACAGTGTGGCGCTCATGTTCGGCCTCCGCTGGGGGCCCTAGCCATCACGCCGCTTTAGCAGGCCGCCAGCGGAGACCCACGTTCAGAATTTCCTGCAGCAGATCCTGGTAATGGTAGCCAGCCTTTTCGGCCGAGTCGGCGAAGTCTTCGTCGTGCGCGATTTGGGGGTTTGGATTAGCCTCCAGCACGTAGAGTTGTCCGTCGGCGTCCATCCGCATATCGATCCGTGCATACCCGTTGAGCCCGAGTGCCCGGTACACCCGTTTGGCTAAATGTTGGATCTCTTCCGTTTTGCCCGGCGGGAGACTCTTGGCTTCCCGTGAGGTGATTCCGTATTTCATCTGGTATTTCCGGCTCCACTTCACCCGCTCGGTCGCAATCCGCCTGGCGTCGTCCGGAAGCTTATCCATGATAAGTTCCCAGACCGGCAACACGTGTAGGTGCCCATTTCCGATCACGCCGACATAGAACTCGCGGCCTTCGATGTACCGTTCGATCAGCGCCCCGCTTCCGACGCTGTGATGGATGAAGGCTACCCGCTCGCTCAACTTCTCGTCATCGCCTACGATGGAGGCCTGCGAGATGCCCAATGACGCTTCTTCGCTCACCGATTTGACAATCAACGGAAAGATCAGGCGTTTGGGTCGCCGAACCACACGGCCATGAGGCACTTCGGTGAACTCCGGGTAGGGGATACGATGGAAGGACAGCACTTTCTTGGTGAGGGCCTTATCGCGCGCCAGCATCAGTCCGCGAGGGTTGCAGCCGGTATAAGGCACGCGCAGCAGCTCGAGATACGACACCACATGCTGATCGTAGACGGCTACGCCGTCGAATTCTTCCAGCAGGTTGAAGGCGATATCCGGCTTCCATTCGTCGATGGCCTTGTGGATCACACCTAAATCGTTCTTGACGCCGAGCGGCCTGGCGTCATGGCCTAACTTTCTCAGCGTGGTGACGACATCGTACTCGGTCCGCCATTCGGCGGTTTTGTGGTCGGAGCCGGCGATCTGCTCAGGTGGGACGAGATCTTCATGCATGAGGACGAGCACACGCAGGCGTTTCATACGGCCACCCGGTGCCTTCCGCTCCGCAAGAAGTTCATCGTGTGCACGGTCAGCAGGATGGTGAAATCAAGTTTTGCCTGTTCTTCCGCCACTGGGACGCGCAGATCCAGTTCGCGGCAGCGGAGGATCATGCCTTCGAGCACCTGGTCGATCGTGTATTGGTATTCCCCGGTCCAGGCAGCCACCTTCCGCCGCACTTCTTTCCGGAAACGATTGAGAAAGACCGCGGCTCTGGGCTTGTCCACATGAGCCAGGGGACCTGAAAAGAGGCGCTTGAGATCGGGGTCATACAGCGACTGTTGCTCGACGCCATAATGCCTGCGCTTCCACTCGTAGTGCTCCCGCAGCGTCTTCTTCAAGCCGGGCAATGAGTCGACTTCTTCGCAGATCGTCACAGGAGGAGGCGTGCCCGCGAGTTCTTTCATAAGCCCATCCACGTACAGAAGTTTCTTCAGCACGGGCCACCCCCGGTACCGCTCCTCCCATGCTGAATTTGGCGTCAGCCAGACGGCAAATGTCTCGGCGAAGTCTTCGTCCGGATGGCTCTGCGCATACCACACGTCCAGATGGTGGACGAAGCTTCGGCTATAGGGCCGAGGGGAATAGTACAGGGGATAGCGTTGAGACGATTTGCCGAAGATCTGCTGCCGGACTTTACGGCGCCGGATCTTGTAGGCGTTTTCAATCGCGTGGCCGGCTTCATGGCGCAAGATGCGCAGGCACCAGTCCGTCGTACCTCCCTCCACTTCCAACATCTGGGCTAATTCAAGCTTCGCCAAACGGGGATGGGCGAGGTAGAACGGTACCGCGATGCCGGGGACGCCGTCGGGAGTAAACCACTCGTTCGAGAGCCAGAAATGAGGACGAAAGAGTAGCTCTCGTTCTTCTAATTCGCGATTCAGTTCGGCGATCGGCTGCTCGAGAAATCCACCACGAATCTCAAGATGAAGATCGCACATCGGCAGGTCCAGAAGCGCGTCGTCGGGCCACGAGGCCCACGCCGGTTCTCCCTGTCCAGTGCTGGGGGTCCTGAGGATGTCCATCCCTTCGTGCTGCCTTCAAGAGGTGAATATGTTGTTGGTTGTCTGCATATAAGAAAATATAGCACGCGATGCAGAAAACGCTGGGCTGAACCGGTACCGGGGAGGCAGAGAAACAGCGAGCGGAAGGAATGGTTCACGATTGCACTGCAACAGCCGTTGCAGAGGAAACGACTCACAGAAAGTACGGAAGTCTCGTTACCAGCAGCGGGACTGCGTCCCAAATGTGGTCAATGACGGACTCGATATAGTCGCGGGCTCCGCGTAGATTCTGTTCCCAATCGGGCATGGCTTCATGCAGATCGAGAATAGGAAGTTCCGTGCCGAACGATACTTCATTGAACAGTGGGACCGCGCGGCCGAAGTTCTGCTGAATGAAGTCACGATGGTTCCGGCCCATGGCGATGATGAGATTGGTTCGATCCACCATCTCCCGCGTCAGCATGCGCTGGAGATGCAAGGATGGATCGCAGCCTTTCTGCATCAATCGGGCGTGGATGAGGGGATGGATCGTTTGCGGCTTAGCTTCGATGCCGGCAGATCCGACAAGAAAACTGCTCTCCGAACCAAGCTGCGCCCGCATCGCATGTTCGGCCACCATGCTGCGAAACACGTTGCCGGTGCAGACGAAGAGGATCGAGTGAGCCATCGGGTGTTTAGCGCTCCGTTCTATGACCCACCGTCGACAGGCTGTCGTGCAAGGGGGTACAATCCCGGCCATGCACCGTCCCACAACGTCACTCGCCCCGCCGCACAAACTGGACGAGGAGACGGAAAAAATGCAAACACGCCTATGCCGGCTGGTAGGCCAGGCCATCGCCGACTACCGTCTCATCGAACACGGCGACAAGGTGATGGTGTGCCTGTCGGGCGGCAAAGACAGTTATGGCTTACTTGATATCCTTCTCCTGTTGCAACGCCGCGCGCCGGTAAAGTTTGACCTGGTGGCGGTCAACCTCGATCAAAAGCAACCGGGATTCCCTGCGCACATCCTGCCTGAGTACCTGACGAGCCGGGGCGTGCCCTTCCATATCGAGACCCGGGATACCTATTCGATTGTAAAGCGGCTTATTCCTGAGGGGCAAACAACGTGCTCACTGTGCTCACGCTTGCGCCGCGGTCACCTCTACCGGATTGCGACGGAACTCGGTGCCACCAAAATCGCGCTGGGCCATCACCGCGACGACATCGTCGAAACCTTGTTCCTGAATCTGCTCTATACCGGCAAGCTCAAAGCGATTCCGCCGAAACTGCGGTCGAAAGACGGACGGCATCTCGTCATCCGCCCGTTGGTCTTTGTGAAAGAGGCGGATCTGGCGCGATATGCCGAGCTGCGGGCCTTTCCCATCATTCCTTGTGATCTCTGCGGATCGCAGGAAGATTTGAAGCGGAAAAAGGTGAAGGCCTGGCTTCGTCAGTGGGAGCTGGAATCGCCCGGCTGCTCGGACAGCATGGCTGCTGCTCTCACCAATGTCGCTCCCTCGCTGTTGATGGACACCCGGCTGTTCGATTTCCAATCCCTGGAATCAACGACGACGGGCCAACCGGAGGGCGATGCCTGGTTGGACGAAGAACCGGCCCCGCACGAAAATCCCACCGTCTCGTTTCCTTCCATATCATAGAATCTCTCCGTCACCCCTGAATCCGCCGTGACCTGCTCGGTCTGGCAGAGTAGTAGCGTTGCCAGCCTCATGATTGTTGCGGATGGCTGATGACTGCGCAGGCAGGGCCAAGGTCCTATTCAGTTTGGAACCAACCTACCGTTGTACGATCGGTCAACATGATACACGAGCCTACGCGAAACGATTGAAGAAGCTCTGGGAGCGTGGGGTAATGGACGGGGCAGGTAGTCTGTTGATTCTGCGACGAGCAGGATGCTGAAAAGCTAGTGGAATGCCCGCTGGTGCATGGAAAGAAGGCTCGCGAGACGGTTGTGGAGCGCTGCAAGATCGCGGAGAACCTCAACTTTACCGTGCTCCAAGAGATGTTCAAGGACTTCCGCTCCTTGGCCTCCCATCGCAACAGGCCAGCGCAGTGCAATTGGTTGGAGCTGATGCAACAGCCGACGCGCCATTTCATCTGATCTACTTTCGGTTAGGGAGAGAAGCACCAGGTCTGGAGTGATACTTTCACAGAACGTCTGCAGATCTGTCAGCGGAAGGTTCGAGCCCAAGTAATAGATATGGCACCCACGTGCTGCGGCAAGATAGGCCACGGCTTGTGCGCCGAGTTCATGAAACTCGCCTTCTGGGCAGGCAATCAGCACGCGTGGGCCAAACTCGTTCACCGGGAGCTGATTCATCACGGAGAAGAGTTTCTGCTGGAGGAATTTCGTGACGTAATGTTCAACCGCTATGCTCAGCCGATCTTCATGCCACAGCTCGCCGACGCGGCGTTGCAAGGGAAGGAGAATTCGCTGCACCGCCTCATCAAACGGAATGACGGCGACTGCTCCGTTGAGTTTTTGCTCAAAGCGGAGCTTGTCGAGAGGATCAAGGCATGAGACCAGTTCGTCGAGCAGGTTTTTGTGCGGTGTGAGTTCTTCCTTCTTTGGAAGTGACGTGAGACGCATGCGCTCAAGCAGGGCGTCTCGCCCCTCCAGTGCGAGCACTCCGATTGTCTGGCCCCGATCCAGTTCCTCCTTCAGAAACCGGAGCAACGCGATGTCCTCATCAGTGTACTCCCGGTAACGATTGGCACTCCGTAAAGGTTTGACAAGTCCATGCCGCCTCTCCCAGACCCGTATCACGGCTCTTGAGAGACCGGTCAATTTTGCAACCCTATGAATTCTATGATTGTGCATGGGACATTCGAATTGTAATTGAATGTCTAATGTTTGTCAAATAGTTATTATTTTAACGCTTGACACATTAGACATCATGGTATATACATTAGACATAGCGGAAACAAACAGTGAACATGCAAAAAAGGAGTTCATCATGGCAGGCAAGATCCGCCAGTACTTAAACGCGTCGGGCGGCGCCCTGCTTCTTGGCGCCTTTCTCACGGTTGGAGGGATCGCTGTCGTCTTCGGCGGGGAGCATGCCCTCTCGAGAACTGAGTTCTGCGTGAGCTGCCATTCCCAAACCTACCCATATGAAGAGCTAAAAAAGTCCTCGCACTATGGTGCGCTCGGGGCCGATCCGGGCTGCAAGGATTGCCACGTGCCCCAGGGCTTAGGGAACTTTCACCTGGCCGCCTGGACACACATCTATGACGGAACGCGGGCGGTGCTCGCGGAAATGAAATATGACTACTCAACGATCGAGAAATTTAACGAGCGCCGGCCCATCATGGCCCACTACGCGCGCATGTCCCTGAAAAACTGGGACAGCGTCACGTGCCGCGAGTGTCACAAGAATACCAAGCCACCGGGTGCATCGGCGAAGGCCGCGCACAAAAAGATGGAAACCGAGGGCGCCACCTGCATTGATTGCCATCAGAATCTGGTCCACAAGAAGGTCCCGGAGAGCGATCTCAATGCGAGTCGAGTTCAGGGTGTGATGGTCTTGAAAGAAGTGCAAAAAGAAACAGAAGACAAGGATGAGAAGGACTAGTCTATCCCTCATGACCCGTCCTAATCCAAAGTCAACATGACGTTGTCCAGTTGATAGTAAAACACTACTGAGATATCCAATAAGTTGAAGTTGCAATAGGAGGTCGCGCATGAGTGGCAGGAGGATCGCGCAATGCATCATGGTTTTGGTATCGGGCCTGACTCTCTCAGGAGGGATCGCCGCTTCGGCAGAACTCATGCCATTGGATCCAGTGCCAGCCGCTTATGCCAAGAAAAAAATGCCAGCCGGCTGGTGGACGGATCCAAAGATCATTGAGGAGGGAAGAAAGATTTATGTCGGTGAA
>JABMDG010000046.1:16022-18025 GCA_015904045.1 Nitrospira sp. | reverse complement strand
ATCTCAAATAAACTGAGGAATGAACGGCTATCGCGAAAGCTGGTTTGAACGAGCGGGGGGGACATGGCCCTGACCTGCAGAGATATGAACTGCCACACAAGATTTAGACAGGGGGCGTTATGCCAACGGTTAAAATAATAAGTTTCGTCCTAATTGCCGTAGCACTCTCACAATTTGGCTACGCCGAAGAGCATCAGGGACCATCAAATACTTCTGTCGCTAGGCAGACGATGTCGAACCAATTCTGGTGGCCCGAAAGACTCGACCTCTTGCCCCTTCGCCAGCATGCAGCTGAGTCCAACCCAATGGGCAAACAATTCCAATACGCTCAGGAGTTTAACAAGCTCGACCTGAAGGCTGTGAAGAAAGACCTCAAGGAGTTGATGACAGCCTCACAGGACTGGTGGCCGGCAGACTACGGTCACTACGGACCATTTTTTATCCGGATGGCCTGGCACAGTGCCGGCACCTACCGCATCGCTGACGGTCGAGGCGGAGCTGGCGGCGGTCAACAGCGCTTCGAGCCTCTGAACAGCTGGCCTGATAACGCAAACCTTGATAAGGCGCGGCGGTTGCTGTGGCCCATCAAAAAGAAATACGGGAGTAAACTTTCATGGGCCGACTTGATGGTCCTGACGGGAAATGTCGCCATGGAGTCGATGGGCTTCAAGACCTTCGGTTTTGGCGGCGGGCGTGTGGACACGTGGGAAAGCGACTTAGTCTATTGGGGGCCTGAGAAGAAATGGCTCGCGGATGAGCGATACAAGGGCGACAGGGATCTAGACAAGCCACTGGCAGCTGTTCAGATGGGCCTCATCTATGTGAACCCACAGGGACCAAACGGTAATCCTGACCCACTAGCGGCGGCGAAGGATATTCGAGAAACGTTTGGCCGTATGGGGATGAACGATGAAGAGACTGTCGCTCTGATCGCGGGCGGCCACACCTTCGGCAAAGCCCATGGTAATGGAAATCTATCCAAATGTGTCGGGGCTGAACCCGCTGCTGCAGCTATAGAGGAGCAGGGATTGGGCTGGACAAACACCTGTGGGTCCGGCAAGGGTGCCGATACGATCACCAGTGGGTTGGAAGGCGCTTGGACCGTCAACCCCGCTGCATGGACCAACCAATACTTTACGAACCTCTTCACCTTCGAATGGGTGATGACCAAGAGCCCGGCCGGCGCCACACAATGGATTCCCAAAGATGGCCAAGCTGCGACCCTGGTGCCCGATGCGCATGACAAAACTGTCAGACATGCTCCCATCATGTTAACGACAGACCTCTCACTAAAGTTCGATCCCAGTTATCAACAGATTGCGAAACGCTTCCTTGAAAACCCGAAGGAGTTTGAACTCGCGTTCGCGAAGGCATGGTTCAAGCTCATTCATCGTGATATGGGGCCTCGCGCACGTTATCTTGGCAAGGAAGTCCCCCAGGAGGACCTGATCTGGCAAGATCCAATTCCTAAGGTCAATCACAAGCTGATCGGCACCAGCGACATTGCGAGTCTGAAAAAGACCATCCTTGCGTCTGGATTGACGGTTCCGGAACTCGTTCGCACAGCCTGGGCGTCCGCTGCGTCTTTCCGCGGGACCGATAAGCGTGGCGGAGCTAACGGAGCGCGTGTTCGCCTCGCGCCTCAAAAGGACTGGCCGGTCAACAATCAGGAGGAACTGGCCAAGGTCCTCGCCCGCTTAGAGCGCATTCAAAAGGACTTCAATAAGGCGCACAGCGATGGGAAAGTCTTGTCACTGGCGGATCTGGTTGTCCTGGGTGGAGCGGCAGCGATTGAGCAGGCGGCGAAGGCAGCCGGGCACAGCGTGCAGGTCCACTTTACGCCGGGACGGATGGACGCAACGCAAGAGCAGACCGATGTCAGGTCGTTTGCCGTGCTGGAGCCGAAAGCCGATGGGTTCCGCAACTATTACGGCGAGGGCAACTCTATGTCACCCGCAGAAATGCTCGTCGATCGGGCCAATATGCTGACATTGACAGTCCCG
>JABMDG010000046.1:13635-15922 GCA_015904045.1 Nitrospira sp. | reverse complement strand
GCCTCAAAAGGACTGGCCGATCAACAATCCGGAGGAACTGGCCAAGGTCCTCGCCCGCTTAGAGCGCATTCAAAAGGACTTCAATAAGGCGCACAGCGATGGGAAAGCCGTGTCCCTGGCGGATTTGGTTGTCTTAGGTGGAACTGCAGCTGTGGAACAGGCGGCGAAGGCAGCCGGGCACAGCGTGCAGGTCCACTTTACGCCAGGACGCATGGACGCATCGCAACTGCGAACGGATGTTAGTTCGTTCGCCGTACTTGAGCCAAAAGCCGATGGGTTCCGCAACTATTACGGCGAGGGCAACTCTATGTCACCCGCAGAAATGCTCGTCGATCGGGCCAATATGCTGACATTGACAGTCCCGACGCCAATGCAGGACAATCCAAACATGGTGTTTTCACTCACAAACCTGGGACATTGAGCAATGACTTCTTCGTCAACTTGCTCGACATGTCTACAAAGTGGCAAAAGTCATCGCAGTCTGAAGGGGTTTACGATGGTGTGGATCGTAAGACCAATGCGATCAGATGGACCGCCACGCCTGTTGACCTCATTTTCGGGTCGCACTCTGAACTTCGTGCGATTGCAGAAGTCTATGCGGCTGAAGATGGACAACGGAAGTTGATTCGTGACTTTGTGACTGCATGGAACAAGGTGATGATGCTTGACCGCTTCGATGTCATGTAGTCTTGCCGGTGCTCGACGTCAGTCGGACTAGGCGGCATGGGACGCCTTGGCCGCCAGAGGCCGCTGTTCCACCGATCCTCCATGAATCGGACGGCTCCGCCCGTAGATTCAGACGCATCCCACAGTGGGCGATCGCCCACTGTGGGTGCAATGGCAGGTTCAGACCCACCTGCGGGTGAATCGCAAAGCGATGTATCGTTGTGATGCGGCAGGGCAGATCTCTACATCAGTGTGTCTATGCCCCGGCGGCGGCCTATCGTGGCTGGCGCTTGTAAGAGACAGGAGACGCCGCAGATGATCGGGAATGGCCGGCGGTGCAATGTGCCCGTCACTTTATCTTCTAGTCACCGACTACAGCGAGCCCCGCAAGGGCTTGGGATGAAAGCCTCTTAGTATAAAATGCCGACAATCGAAACGGGGTTGGGAGTAGTGATTATTACCGGCAGCAGTGGGCTGATCGGCAGCGCATTCCTTGCTCACGTCGGAGAACGCTACACGGAGCTATGCCTTGACTCCAAAGGGCCGCCTCAGTTGCTTCCCAAGACGGCACGCATGATCGCGTGCGATCTGGCCTCGGATGAGAACCTCCACCAAGCGTTGGACGAAGTTCGTCGGCTCGGCCACAGGCGGATCGCCTCAATTCTTCATCTCGCCGCGTACTATAGTTTCGCAAGTGAGGCCAGTCCCCTGTACGAGCATGTAAACGTGCGTGGCACCGAACGGTTGCTCCATGGGCTGCGCGACTTTGAGGTCGAGCAATTCATATTTGCGAGTACCATGCTCGTCCACGCGCCCTGCGAACCGGGAGCGCGGATCAACGAAGATTGGCCGATCAAACCGAAATGGAATTATCCCAAGTCGAAGGTCGCGGCGGAGCAACTGATCTTGCGTGAAAGGGGCGACGTGCCGGTGGTGCTCATGCGCATCGGCGCCGTGTACGACGATCGCTGCCATTCAATTCCCCTCGCACAGCAAATCAGGCGCATTTACGAAAAGCGATTCGTCGGCCGAATATTGTCCGGCGACGTCACGCATGGAGTTGCCTTCTTACATATGGAGGATATGGTCACGGCATTGGTACTCGCGGTCGAACGACGCAAGGAGCTTCCGCAGGTCACGACGTTACTCATCGGCGAATCGGAAACGCTCAGTTACGACGAGCTGCAACGTACCATCAGCCGTCAGCTTTACGGCCAGGAATGGAAAACGTATCAAATCCCCAAGACATTGGCCAAGCTTGGCTGCTGGCTCCAGAACTTGTTGCCCGGTGCAGATCCGTTCCTCAAGCCGTGGATGATCGATCTCTCTGACGACCATTATGCGTTCGACATCTCCCGCGCACGCACGCTTCTTGGCTGGGAGCCGCGCCACTCTCTACGCATATCACTACCAAACATCATCAACGAGCTGAAGCTCGATCCAATAGGCTGGTATGAGGAAAACAATCTGAGGGCGAATACTCTTTCGTCTCAGTAGTGTCCGGTCAAACGCGAACAGATTTAAGATGGTGCAGTTAGAAAAAGGTTTCGTGGCGGATATGGTCAACCTGCATGCCTTTATTGATGAGCAATCGCTTGGCCTCCTCAATCATGGGGCGCCC
>JABMDG010000046.1:6401-13535 GCA_015904045.1 Nitrospira sp. | reverse complement strand
CGGCGTCAACTGGTACGACGCCCGTGCCTATTGCGAATATCGCGGCAAGCGGCTGCCGACGGAAGCGGAGTGGGAGAAGGCCGCCCGAGGGCCTGATGGCAATCTCTATCCCTGGGGCAACGACTTTGATCCGGCAAAAGCCAACTATGGGAAAAATCACGATGGCACCAGGCCGGTCGATTCATATCCCGATGGAGTCAGCTACTACGGCCTCCATAATATGGCCGGTAATGCTTTTGAGTGGGTCTTGGACTGGTACGACCCCCGCTACTACAGCCAGCTGGAACCAATGGTCAATCCTACTGGACCGGATAAGCCCGTCTGGATAGGAGGCACCGGGACCTATGTGGATCTGCTGACACTCGGAGAAAAACGAGTGATTCGAGGCGGATCCTGGGTCGCACCAGAAGGCTCGGTCAGGTCGACGCACCGATTCTGGAATCACCCTCTCAATAACAGCTACGGCGTGGGGCTGGGATTCCGCTGCGCGAAAACTGCCCCACCAGAAATCGATCAGCGAATTAAAGAGGCCGCCATTTTTGCCTACATCGAAATGGGGCGAGAACGATTCGCAGAGGCCCAACAGGCCCTTGCTCAGGGACTGGCCATTGACCCCAAGAATCCGGAGCTCGTGGAGCTCCAACATTTGATTGAGCAATCGATGAAGCGACCGTGAAGGGAGACTTCACGGGCTATTTCCCATGGTTTGATCGTGACGGAGGCGCACCGATGATACACACCAAGATTCTTTATCGAGGGATTGTCCTCGTCGCCCTACTCGGGGCCTCATCCCTCCACGCAGGTCCCATCGATTCACCCGGACACGTGCATCGCGATAAGGCCCAGCTGGTCCATGAGGCCAATCATGAAGTGGACCAGGCATGGGAAATCTACCATCGAGCCGCGTTGGGGGGAACAGTGGCCTCGCCTGCCCTTCAGGCGGATATCGAGCAGCACCTGCACGAAGCCAGAACCCTCGTGACCGAGGCGCAAGAGGCTGCCGAGCGGGGAGACGAGCGCCAGGTCGAGAACCTTGTGAAACAAGTCAGACTCCATACCGCCCAAGCTATCGAGGGTAGCAAGGAGCAGAAGAAATGATCACTGGTTTGTGGCGCAGATCAACTCAGTTCATGAGAATGGCGATAGTACTTGTCACGGCTCTGGCGATGATCCAATCGCTCACCCTGGAAGCATTCGCGGGAACGAAAGAGCTTGACCCGGTGCCGATGGTCACGATTCCGGCCGGAGAATTTCTGATGGGAAATCCGGAAGGAAAAGGCCGGGCTGATGAGAGGCCGCAGCGGTCTGTATACCTCGATGAATTCGCGATCGATCAAGTTGAAGTGACGAATGAACGTTATCTGGCCTTTGTGAAATCCACCGGCCATCGTAACCCGCCGAATCCTTACAGCACGGGCCCCCTCGTGTCCATTGATGGCATTGAGCAATTACCCGTTGTGCAGACGACCTGGTATGACGCCAAGTCCTATTGTAGTTGGGCTAAGAAACGGCTGCCGACGGAAGCAGAATGGGAGAAGGCTGCTCGCGGGACTGACGGCCGCATCTACCCGTGGGGAAATGAACCGCCTACTGCGAAGCGGGCAAACTTCGATCGGGAGTGGGAGGATCAGCATACCTTGCACGCTGTCGGATCGCTTCCCAATGGAGATTCACCCTACGGAGTGAAGGACATGGCTGGGAACGTCAGAGAGTGGGTCTCCGATTGGTATGACGCAGAGTACTATCAACATGCGCCCAATCGGAATCCTCAAGGTCCCGACAAGAAGGGAGTGGTTCGGTCGATTCGTGGCGGATCCTGGCATAGTCCTGCTTCCGATATCACTGCATCGGCGCGTGGTCGTGGTGGATTCGCCCTGCAGACTCATGGCACAGGCTTCCGCTGTGCCCGTGGTCTTGAAGAAGCAATCCCGAAGAAGTAACCGGTTGAGGTCAAAGGACAAGGCACTACGATGGCAGCGAGAACGGTTCGGAGGCCGGTTTGTTCGTCCGGTAGAGGTGACGCCGCACTCCGCACGGCGTCGCCCGTTGAGGTAGACAGGCCTCCTCATCATGAGGAGCCTGTCTCCTCGGCGAACAGTGGAATCGATGTCCGGGCACGTGGCTTCTACCAATTTCGAGAAGGAGGACGGCTATGGATATGAACTTTGCCATTTTGGTCGCAATGGGATTTCTGACTTCTGTGGTGGTGGCTCAACTCTTTCAGACTGTTACCGCTGTTGTCAGGCGGCGGGTCAGCGAAAAACCGACCCGAAGGTAAGAGGCTATCGGCCTGCCAGGCGTAACAGTCGGCCTGTCGATGGCTCTTTCAGGAGACATGTCCATGAACATCGTAATTGCTGGAGGAACAGGGTTCGTTGGCCGTGCACTGTGCATGACGCTATCCCAGGGAGGCCATAAAGTTTCCATACTCACGAGAAATTCGGAGAGCGCAATCCGGCTCTTTGGACACAACATGTTGCCCGTAGAATGGAACGGTCGGGATACAGGACTCTGGGAGCAGGCTCTTGTTGGAGCAGATGCGGTTATTAACCTCGCAGGTGCTCCGATCGCCGATGCACGCTGGACGGACGCGCGCAAGCAGATCCTTACCGATAGCCGCGTCTTTACCACACGATCGCTGGTGAGAGCCCTGTCACGGCGCTCGTCTAAACCCGCAACGTTCATCAGCGCTTCCGGCATTGGCTATTACGGACCCAGCGATGACCGATTACTGGATGAAGGTGCTGCCCGCGGCACGGGATTTCTCGCGGATCTTTGTCTTGCCTGGGAAGCGGAAGCGATGCGAGCCGCAGAGTCCGGAAACCGCGTGGTCATCTTGCGGACCGGCATGGTCTTAGAAACAGACGGTGGGGCGTTAGCCAAAATGTTGTTGCCGTTCAAACTGTTTACAGGGGGTCCGATCATGCCGGGGACCCAGTGGGTCTCCTGGATTCATCGGAGTGATCACATCGGTCTGATCCAATGGGCTCTTACCACGGCGACAGTGTCCGGTCCGATCAATGCCGTGGCCCCAGAACCTGTGAGGATGAAAACATTCTGTGACATCCTCGGTCAAGCGATGCACCGACCGTCGTGGCTTCCCGTTCCTGGCGCTGCATTAAACATTCTCCTTGGTGAGCTGGGGACATTAATGACGACTGGCCAACGCGTGATTCCGGCAAAGGCGATCGCGGGAGTTAGGATTTCAAATCGTCGTTCCCACACGCGAATAACATCTCGCGAGAGGCCAGTAAGTTTTGCAACTCTATGAATTCTATGATTATTCATATTCAATGTTTGGATCCTATTATAACGTTCAACGTTTGTCAAAATATCATAAAATAACACTTGACACATTAGACATTTTGGATTATACATTAGACATACTTTTGACAAACATTGAACCGCAATCCAATGTAGGTCATTATGGCGAGAGCGGAGCAAAAAGAGACAGTCGGTCAGGTAAAGAGTCAATCAGCGCTCTCTTCGGCACTGCTTCACTCATCCTGCGTGAGATGCGGCGGTTTTCTGGTGAACGAAGTCTCCATGGACCTGATGAGCAGCTCGGGCGAGCTGGACTGTGCCACAAGACGATGCGTGCAGTGTGGTGACATCCTCGATCCTCTCATCTTGCGGAATCGCAGCCTTCGTCAACAGCCGATGACGGTTCAGCATGCAGGAAACTCCTTGCGGAGCATTTCTTCGATGGAGCATCGATAGACGTGTTGTCATCGATGGGGAGTTGATAAGTTTGAATTACGCTGATCAATCACGCTTAACTTTCGAAACCGATTTGCTGGTGCAAAGACTCAACCAAGAGATGTTCACTTTGGATCATCTACTTTATCGCGACAATGCGATCATGGACGTTGTCTTTTTGGAATCGATCCACAGCACTAGTCATCAAGCCAGGATGGTCCTGGTGTTCTAAACCAAGGGGGTATCTTATGCGGAGTCAAACAGTGTTTCAGGTCGGATTGGGGGTGGCATTGATGGTTGGAGCCGTCACTGTCGCAACAGCGGCGGACACAACGAGCAGCGACAAGGACATGGTCCTCATCCCGAAGGGCGAGTTCACCATGGGGAGTAGCGAACATTCAGATGAAGCCAAGCACCAGGTCGTGCTTGATGCCTATCTCATCGACAAGTTCGAAGCCTCGAATGCACGATACAAAGAGTTCATGAAAGCTGCCGGTCACCCGGCACCAGCCTATTGGGATGACCCGCGGCTGAACAAGGCGAACCATCCGGTTGTCGGTGTGAGCTGGACTGATGCAAACGCATTCTGCAAGTGGGAGGGCAAGCGTCTTCCGAGTGAAGCAGAGTGGGAGAGAGCAGCAAAAGGACCAGACGGAGACAATCATTATCCATGGGGACACACACTTGACCCGAAAAAGGCCAATTATGGTCAGAACGTTGGCCGCACAACGCCCGTGGATTCCTATCCCGAGGGGGTTAGCGGATTTGGTGTCTACAACATGGCCGGAAACGTCTTCGAATGGGTTGAGGATTGGTATGACCTGAAATACTACAAGGAGAGCCCGGCCCTGAACCCCCGGGGAGCCGAGAAGGGCTACAACTTCGCAAATCAAGGACCGGTGCGGGTGCTGCGCGGCGGTTCCTGGCTCGCGCCGGAAACCTCACTACATACGAGCCACCGATTCTGGAATCAACCTGACAATAACTCTTACGGCGTCGGCCTCGGATTCCGCTGTGCCAAATCGGCCCAGACTGTCTCCGACGATGCCGTGCAGACAGGTCGCGACGCATTCATTCAGGCGCTAGTCGCGATGGGTGCTGAAAAGCACGCTGAGGCATTGGCCGCCATTGAGAAGGCGTTGGCCTCGGATCCGGGCAACAAGGAGTACGTTTCGACCCGTGAACTGATTAAGAAGAGCATGAAGAAGAAATAGGAGCAGAGCTGACGGAGGGGGGCCTTCGCCCCCTTCCCGTGGACCAGGTTGTGGGGGAGGTCTCTCGTGAATACGTCTGACACCACAGGGGTAAGTACATCGCCAGTGAATCCAGCAGCTATCCCAGGTACCTCGCTTATTCTGCTCACTGGTGCGAGCGGCTATATCGGTGGTCGACTCCTACCTTCGCTGGAAGAACGAGGCTACCGGCTCCGATGCCTGGCCAGGCATCCTGACATTCTGAGACAGAAGGTCAGGTCGACAACTGAAGTAGTCGCGGGTGATGTTCTTGACCGACAGAGTCTCGACAACGCCATGCGCGGAGTGGATGTCGCCTACTACATGGTCCACTCAATGAGATCGCACGGTTCTTTTGAAGAGACGGACCGTCAGGCCGCCAGGAACTTCGGCGAAGCGGCCAAGGCAGCTGGTGTCAAATGCCTGATCTATGTCGGAGGCCTGGGCAGCGACGACGAGAAACTCTCGGCACATCTGCGTAGTCGACACGAGGTCGGCGACATCTTAAGAGAGTCAGGCCTCCCGGTTTGTGAGTTTCGCGCATCGGCCGTGATCGGTTCCGGCAGTGCCTCGTTTGAGCTCGTTCGTGCGCTGGTAGAACGTCTGCCGATCATGCTCACACCGAAATGGGTCAAGGGGAAGGCGCAGCCAATCGGAATCGACGACTTGCTGGATTACCTGATAGAAGCGCTGCGGATTCCGATTTCCAGTTATCGCATCTACGAAGTCGGCGGGTCTGACCAAGTCTCCTACGCGGATATGATGCGTGCGTACGGGCGGCAACGTGGACTTAAGCCGCGCATCATCCCGGTGCCGGTCCTCACCCCCTGGCTGTCTGCTCTATGGCTGGGATTGATCACGCCGCTCTATGCTCGCATCGGCCGAGCGATTATTGAAAGCATCGTCCATGTCACGGTGGTACGGGACAATGCTGCGCTGACAACTTTCTCTGTACGTCCGATGGGAATCGACGAGGCAATTCGCCGGGCCCTGGCCCATGAAGAGACGCATTTCGCCAAGACACGCTGGTCCGACGCGATCTCCTCATCGGGAAGACAGCAATCGTGGGGTGGTGTGCGGTTCGGCACGCGCATCGTCGATTCACGGACGATGACGGTCGAAGCGCCGCCTGAAGTCGTCTTCAGATGTATTGAGAGGATCGGTGGTGACCATGGCTGGTATGCCTGCAACTGGCTGTGGCGCCTGCGTGGCTCCATCGACCTACTTGAAGGGGGTGTCGGCATGAGACGTGGACGGCCTTCGTCCACGACCCTCCGTATCGGCGACACGGTTGACTCATTTCGGGTTGAGGCGATTGAACCGAATCGTCTTCTGCGGCTCAAGTCGGAGATGAATTTGCCCGGGCGGGCGTGGCTGGAGTTTGAGGTGACGGAGGCCGGCCCTTCAACCAAGATACGGCAAACGGCCATTTTTGATCCGGTCGGACTCACAGGGCAGATTTATTGGTACTCGCTCTATGTGCCGCATGAGTTTGTGTTTAGTGGAATGTTGCAGGGCATCGCCCGAGCAGCCTTGCGGGAAATGAGAGAACTCAATTTGCCACAAGCACCTAATAAGCAGACGGCCACGACACAGAGTGGCTGAACCTGGCGTCGCGAGAGAGGCCGAGACTGCTTCCTAGGGGCACACCAAAGTGTGATGGAGGTCTGAAATGCATACGGCAAGAATTATTGTGATCGCGGCGTTGGCCGCCGCATTCACAATAGTAAACCCGGCAGTCCGTGCGGAGGAATCCGTGATCCCGAGAGATATGGTGTACATCGGGCAGGGACCTTCGATGATGGGACTCGACAAGGAAGACCCCCAAGAACTCGCTAATGCCCGTACGACGTATCACAAACGCAACAGAACTCAGGCCAGCACGTTGAATGATGAAAGCCCGGCCCATATGGTATTTCTCGATTCATACCTGATCGATAAATATGAAGTCTCCAATAAGGACTATGGAGACTTCATCAAGGCGAACGGACACGGGTCCCCTGCGTATTGGGATGATCCCCGTCTCAATCGACCGAACCAGCCGGTGGTCGGCGTCAGCTGGTACGACGCGCGTGCCTATTGCGAGTATCGGGGCAAGAGATTACCGACGGAAGCGGAGTGGGAGAAGGCCGCCCGAGGGCCCAATGGTAATCTCTATCCCTGGGGCGACGACTTTGATCCGGCGAAAGCCAACTATGGAAAA
>JABMDG010000046.1:0-6301 GCA_015904045.1 Nitrospira sp. | reverse complement strand
GGCCCGGAAAAACCCGTCTGGATAGGTGGCACCGGGACCTATGTGGACCTGCTGACGCTGGGAGAAAAACGAGTGATTCGAGGCGGATCCTGGGTCGCCCCTGAAGGCTCGGTCAGGGCAACGCACCGATTCTGGAATCACCCTCTCAATAACAGCTACGGCGTGGGGCTGGGATTCCGCTGCGCGAAGACCGCCCCATCCGAGATCGATCAGCGAATCAAAGAGGCCGCTATCTTGACCTACGTCGAAATGGGGCGAGAGCGCTTTGAGGAGGCCCGGCAGGCCCTTGCTCAGGGACTGGCCATCGACCCCAAGAACACGGAGCTCCTGGAGCTTCACCAATTGATTGAGCAGTCGATCAAGCGACCGTGAAGAAAGGTTTCACCGGCTGTTGTTTATGGTTCGATCGTGACGGAGGCGCACCGATGATACATCAGAAGATTCTTTATCAAGGGATTGTCCTCATTGCTCTACTCGGGGCTTCATCGCTCTACGCTGGTCCCATCGATTCATCCGGACACGCACATCAGGATAAGGCCCAATTGGTTCATGAGGCCAATCATGAAGTGGACCACGCATGGGAGGTCTACCACCGGGCAGCATTGGGAGGAACCGTGGCCTCGCCTGCCCTTCAGGCGGAAATCGAGCAGCATCTGCACGAAGCCAGAACTCTCGTGACCGAGGCGCAAGAGGCAGCGGATCGGGGAGACGATCGGCAGGTGGAGGAGCTATGCAAACAAGTCAGACTCCATACCACCCAAGCAATTGAGGGTAGCAAGGAGCGGAAGAAATGATCACTGGTCTATGGAGCGGATCAACTCAAGTCAACAGATTGACGATGGTGATTTTCACGGTCATTGCGCTCCTCCAGTCGCTCACCGTGGAAGCGTTGCCGGGAACGATAGAGCCGGACCCGGTGCCGATGGTCACGATTCCGGCCGGAGAATTTCTGATGGGGAATCCAGAAGGAAAAGGCCGGGACGATGAGCGACCGCAGCGATCTGTCTACCTGGACGAGTTTGCGATCGATCAAGTCGAAGTGACGAATGAACGGTATATGGCCTTTGTGAAATCCATTGGCCATCGCACACCACCCAATCCGTATGGCACCGGGCCCCTCCAATCCATTAAGGGCATTGAGCAACTACCGGTGGTCCAGACCACCTGGTATGACGCCAAGTCCTATTGTAGTTGGGCCAAGAAACGGCTTCCGACCGAAGCAGAATGGGAAAAGGCTGCTCGCGGGACTGACGGCCGCATATTCCCCTGGGGGAATCAACCACCCACTGCGAAGCGGGCAAACTTCGATCGAGAGTGGGAGGACGAGCATACCTTGAGGCCTGTCGGGTCACTTCCTGATGGAGATTCACCCTACGGAGTGAAGGATATGGCTGGCAACGCCAGGGAGTGGGTCTCCGATTGGTATGACGCGGAGTACTATCACCATGCGCCCAATCGGAATCCACAAGGTCCCGACAAAAAGGGAGTCGTTCGGTCGATTCGCGGTGGGTCCTGGCATAGTCCGGCGTCCGATATCACCACATCCGCACGTGGACGCGGCGGGTTCGCGTTGCAGACTCACGGAACGGGGTTTCGCTGCGCACGCAGCCTTGAGGAAGCGACCCAGAAGAAGTAACCGACGGCGGTGAAAGGGCGAAGCAGTACCATGACACGAACACAAGTTCAGAGGCCGGTCCTGTGTTTTGGTGGAGTTGACGCCGCACTCCGCACGGCGTCGACCGCTGAGGCAGACAGGTCTCCTCGTGAGGGAGGGACCTGTCTGCTTGGCGCACAGTCAAGTCGGTGGCCGACACGCATCTGCTTGGCGGCCGAGAGGAGATAGAACATGAATACGAGCTTAGTGTTTTTGCTTGTGACGGGGCTTCTGACATCTGTTGTGGTGGCTGGACTCCTTCAGACTATGACCGCTGTTGTGAGGCGGCGGGTCACCGGAAGACCGCCCCGAAGGTAAGAAACTGTTGCTTAGCCGGGTGTATCAGTCAGCCCTTGGATGGCTGCCTCAGGAGATATGATTATGAACATCATTGTAACTGGGGGAACAGGATTCATCGGTCGTGCATTGTGCACGGCGCTCTCCCAGGAGGGCCATAGAGTAACGATCCTCACGAGGAATTCGGGGAGCGCAGAGCGGCGCTTAGGCAACAACCTGTTGTCCGTCGAGTGGACTGGTCGAAATACAGGACCCTGGGAACAGGCACTTGAAGGAGCAGATGCGGTCATTAACCTCGCTGGGGCTCCGATCGCCGATGCCCGTTGGACGCCTGCTCGAAAACAACTCCTCATCGATAGTCGTTGCCCAAGATGCTGCTGCCCTTTCGATTGTTTGCAGGCGGTCCGATCATGCCGGGCACTCAATGGGTCTCCTGGATCCATCGGCGTGATCATATCGGTCTGATCCAATGGGCACTCGCAAACAATCATGTTTCTGGTCCCCTCAATGCTGTGGCCCCCGAGCCGGTGACGATGAAGACGTTCTGTGAAGTTCTTGGACGGGTGCTGCACCGACCGTCGTGGCTTCCTGTTCCAGGATTTGCCTTGAATATACTCGTTGGTGAGTTGGGCACATTGATGACGACCGGCCAGCGGGTGACTCCAGCGAAAGCCATGGCGGAAGGCTATACGTTTCAGTATCCAACGCTGGAACCGGCCTTACAAGCCATCCTGACCGGAACGACAGCAGCGGCTGCTCTAAGGGCGGCATGAGTCACGGGGATATGACGGTGCATGGACAGCTCCGCAATCTATATAGCAACCGGACTGATCGCGGGATCTCTTGTGGTGGCGGCACTGTGTGTACTTGGATTGGTAGTCTCTATGTAGTCACCAGGAGGTGTACTGATGAAAATCTCAGGCTTTCAATTTGCGGCAGTATTGATGATGGGCCTGCTTGTTACCTCTTGTGCCATGGCCGACCAACACACGGCCCAGGCTCCCTATGGGCATCGAGATGCGACGAAACTCGCTCACGGCATTATCGGCATATCTCTTCAGCTAAGTGCTGAGCGGATCGGGGAGCCGGCCATCCTCTATGTCGGCATGGTCCATCCTGGTGGACCTGCTCACCAGGCAGGACTTCGACATGGGGATGAGGTCGTCAGTGTTGATGGGGCTCCCGTGAAAGGAAAGAGTTATGACCAGGTGGTCAGCATGATACGAGGGGAAGCGGGAACTGTCGTGAAGGTTGGTATCAAGGGCGAGAACGGTCTTCGTGAGCTTTCAATCGAGCGGGTGGCGGGTGACAAGCTGAAACGACCGGAAGGATCCCATGGAAAACCTGAGTAAGAGAACATAACCGTTGCTTCGGAGATTTGTACCGGGATCGACTTGGTTAGTTCTGGGGGAGTCCATCTATGCGAGGAATCGTCTGGTACAGGAGGGATTTGCGCATTGCAGACCATCCGGCCTTGTCGGCGGCCTGCGAAGCATGCAGCGAGGTAATCCCGCTCTTTGTATTCGACGACCCTTTGTTGCACTCCCATGTGTTCGGCTCCGCCTGTGTGAATTTTATGCTCGGATGTCTCCAGGACCTGGCGTCGTCTTTGTCGGACCGAGGTCTCACGCTTCAGTGGCGACGCGGCGAACCGGTGGAGGAGATCCTCCGCGCCGCTCGCGAATGGAAGGTTGATGCGGTCTATTGGAATCGCGACTATGAGCCGAGAGCGATTGAGCGAGACCGCATAATCGCGCAACGGTTGGCGCAGGCCGGCGTGGTCGTCCGCACGTTCAAAGACCATGTGGTGTTTGAGGCAGATGAGGTGCGAGGCGTCACCGGTGAACCCTTGCAGCGCTACAGCGCGTATCGCGCCCGCTGGTGGACGAAATGGCATGCAACAACCCCAGCAGTTCAGCCGGTCCCTACCGCACTTGCAGAAAAGGTGGCTGCCCCGCGGCCCGTCTCAAGCCATCTGCCGACAGCCCCCGAGCTGGGATACGATCCGGTCGCATTGCGGTTTGAGCCGGGCGAGCGGAACGCCCTGAAGCGGTTGCGCTGGTTTGTGCAAGGTCCCCTGCATTCCTACGCGACAAACAGAAACCTGCCGGCGAACGATGGGTGTTCACAACTTTCACCACACTTCCGTTTCGGAACACTGTCGCCTCGCAAGGCCATTCACACGGCGTTGAACGCGCTGGCCAAAGGCGGGCGAGTGTCTCGGCCCGATGTTCTGACCTGGGTTGATGAGTTAATCTGGCGTGAGTTCTTTCATCAAGTATTGGCTTCGTTTCCACACGTTGCGGAGGGACCCTTCCGCAATGTGGCCGTCCCACCGTCGCGTGAGTCGGGTCCGGTCCGAGACAGCCTGTTTCAAGCCTGGTGTCACGGGCAGACCGGCTATCCGATCGTCGACGCCGGCATGCGGCAATTGAATCAGACGGGATGGATGCACAACCGTGTCCGAATGGTCGTGGCATCCTTTCTCATCAAAGATCTTCGGATCGACTGGCAGAGCGGCGAACGATATTTCATGCAGCATCTCATCGATGCTGACGTGGCGGCAAACAACGGTAATTGGCAGTGGTGTGCCTCCACCGGCACGGATGCCATGCGGGGCTATCGGATTTTCAATCCTGCGCTTCAAAGCAAGAAGTTCGACCCGGACGGCGCCTACATCCGCCGGTATGTTCCGGAACTGGCCCATGTATCGGCGAAGCAAATTCATGAGCCGCATCTCATGACCGCAGATGAGCAGGAACGCGCTCGATGCCGAATCGGGGACGATTATCCTTCCCCGGTTGTGGACCATCAACATGCCCGACAGGAATATCTCAACCTCGGAAAGCAGGAGGTAATGAGATGACGACCTCCCCGCTTCGCCTTGGAATCAGTCGGTGTCTTCTCGGAGATGAGGTCCGCTTCGACGGAGGACACAAGCAGGACCATTTCTTGACCGATGTATTGGGCCCCTACGTCGAATGGGTACCGGTATGCCCTGAGGTGGAAGCGGGATTGGGCGGTGGGTAATCCGCATCGTCCCCGGCTGATGACAATCACGAGCAAGCAGGATCACACCGAGGCGATGGAGGCAATGGTCGACGGTCGGCTCGACTCACTCCGAACACTGGACCTCTCAGGGTATGTCTTCAAGAGAGGCTCGCCCAGTTGCGGGGTCGAACGGGTGCGCGTGTACACCGTACAAGGCATGCCGAGCCACAGCGGCGTCGGAATCTTCGCGAACTTCATCGAGCGGGTATTCTGCTATCGCCGGTTTCAGGATCTGGTGCAGAACGGAGTCACGAGACAAGCTCTCATACGCTTCCACACGATCCATAAATATCTGTTGTTAGCCCATAGCCAGCAGCATTACGAAACGATGGGCCGGCTGGTCGGACAAGTGGAGCGCTATCGCCTTAAAGAATTGACGTCGAAGTACGGTGAGCACTTCATGAAAGCCCTGACGATGAAGGCGACGGTGCGGAAGCATGTCAATGTGCTGCAGCATATTGTGGGCTACTTCAAGAGTCGGTTGACTACTCAAGAAAAGGCCGAGCTGTTGGGCGTCATCGCCGACTATCATCGGGGGCTTACGCCTCTGATCGTCCCTCTCACGCTGGTCAAGCATTATGTCCAGATCCTCGACGTCGGATACATTCGCGATCAGGTCTATCTGAACCCGCATCCGAAAGAGCTCATGTTGCGGAATCATGCGTAAGGGGGGAACGCAATGCCACATGTTGTCGTAGAAGAAGCCGGAGATCTGCAGGGCCTCTATCAGGTGTTCACGCCGATGGTTCACCGGACCGAAAACGAGATTCTTAAAGTTCAGGAATTCTATTTGTCCCGGAGCGGAAAAGACGCCCTGCTGGAGTCCGTGGCGATCGAGAAGGGTGCTGCGTGCACGTTCTTTGTCCAGCTGAAGTTGCACGAGAAAGCAATCACCGTCCGTTTGTTGCCGGCTACCGATCCTGAGAAAACCCCCGCGGTCAAGAAGCTGATGGCTCTCGTCGCCGGATTCATTAGGAAGGTGTACCCGGGAAGTCGCTATGGAAAGACCAATTTACAAGAATACCTCGAGGCAACAGTGAGTTCAACGTGAGGAGACACAGACGCGAGTCACAACAAGAGGAGTGAGGGATGACGGCAAGCACACGAGGAGTGATTCTGGTCGGTCACGGCGGCATTCCGAAGGGATGCCCTCAGGATATGGTCACAAAACTGAAACGGTTGGAGGCTCAGCGGCGTGCCGCAAAACTTCCGCCATCGGTGGAAGAACTTGAGCTGGATGCCAAGATCCGCCGGTGGCCGAGAACGGCCGAAACGGATCCCTACCAAGCCGGTCTTGAA
>JABMDG010000459.1 GCA_015904045.1 Nitrospira sp. | reverse complement strand
TTGCGCAGGTTCCGACCGTCTCAGATCTTCGAGCCACCAGGCTGGAACGGACTAAGACAGCCGTGAAGGAGATCATGGACGCAGGAGAATTAGAACCTTTTCTGGCTGTCGCTGAGGCGCTGGCGGCCGCCGGACGCCCGATCGAGGTGGCGGCTGCCGCGATGAAATTAATCCATCGCGCGCAAGGTGGCGAACGATCAGAGCAAGAGATCCCGGGTGCGCTCAGTCGTGCTCCTGAGCCCTATCGGCCTCAGCCTCGCTCTGCGCCCTATCAGGCGGGACGCAATCCGTCCGGAGATCGTCCAGGACGTCTCATTATGCGGCCGGGGACGAGGCCACCGGCAGGGAGAACAACGCGGAGCGCCGGCGAACCAGGAATGGCGCGCTTGTATGTGGGGGCGGGGCGAGAGTCCGGCATCAGGCCTGGTGATCTGGTCGGTGCCATTGCAAACGAAGCCAAGGTAAATGCCAGCGTGATCGGCGCCATTGAAATCGAAGAGCGGTTTTCGATTGTGGATGTTCCGGCCGAGATGGCTAAGGGAATCCTGGAGGCGCTCAGCCGGTCACGTATCAAAGGACGAAAGGTCACGGTGCGTGCCTTCACAGACTGACGGCTTGATATGGTCCAATTGCAGGAGAGTGGGCTGAGGGAGCGTAGCTATGGTTCAAGAGACAATGGCTTAGGCTGCTCTTCTTGATTCTGAACCTGAGCTTTTGGCCTCCAGTTTCTGGCAAGGAATTGCGCCTGAGCGATTTGATCCCTGGTCATGTCGGGAACGAGCCGATCCCTCCATTTCGCGCCGTCTCTTTCTCCATAGGCTGCAGCCAGGTTGTACCAGAGGTGAGCTTGTACCAGATCCTTGGTCAAGCTCCGGCCCTTCTCATAATGGACTCCGATGGTCATCATCGCTCGTGCATGACCGTAATCCGCTGCCAATCGGCACCAACGTAACGCCTCCTGATAATCTTGGAGCATGCCGCGTCCAATATCGGAAAGAACGCACAGGCGATAGAATGCCTCCACGTGCCGTTGCATGGCAGCCATGCGATACCATCGGACGGCTTCTCGGTAGTCGAGTCCCAGCCTCTCGTACTGCATGCCGAGATGATACTGTGCTTCGGCATCTCCTTGCTCAGCTTTGGCACGGGATTGCTCAATCGTGACCACGAGATCGTGCACGTCCACATAGGGCGCCTTTGGTGGATCGATACATCCAGGCAGAGCGCTCACAGCCGTTATCATGGCAATCAGTCGCACGGTGGTCATCATGATCCGCTATCCTTTTCTCAAGCAGCGTATAAGACTGGTCGGTCTACTCGCTTAGAAGGCTCTATACTGTAGCATAGTTTGTGTGTGCGATCAGAAGCTTCGGCGTTATTACCCTTCCATGTTCTAACAGACAAGATTAAAATTTACCTGTTCGCTTCTGCGTATTTTGACATCAGAACTTTGGGGAAACGGCAGGAGACATGAGCCGAACGCATTCAACTGGGTCGAGTGGTGTCACGGGTTTCTGTCTGGCGCGGAGGATCATGGGAGGAGCGCTGTTTGGAGGACTCCTGCTTGCTCTGCCGGTAGGACCGGTCATGGCAGAGGGGGCATTTTCTCCTTTGTCTGTTAAGAAGGGTGTGCTCTTGGTGGCAAGTCCATCCCTCGCTGACCCAAACTTCCAGCACACCGTGCTGCTCATCTTCAATCATGGTCCTGAGGGCACAGTCGGACTTGTTCTGAACCGTTCCACCGATGTCATGTTGTCTGAGGTATTGCCAGATGTTATTGCACTCAAGGGGACCAGCCATAGAGTATTCGTGGGAGGACCGGTGGTTCCTACACAGTTACTGATGCTGTTTCGATTGACGCACCCACCGATCGACGCACAACGGGTT
>JABMDG010000458.1 GCA_015904045.1 Nitrospira sp. | reverse complement strand
CCACGAGATCTACCGAACCTCGGTACTCCGCTTCCCGCCCGATCGGAATCTGGATAGGAACCGGGTTCGCCCCGAGACGATCAATGATCGACTGTACGCTGGCGTAGAAGTCAGCGCCGATTCGATCCATCTTGTTCATCCAGGCAATGCGCGGGACCCCATATTTATCGGCTTGGCGCCAGACCGTTTCCGATTGCGGCTCAACACCCTGTACGGAATCGAATGCAGCCACCGCCCCATCAAGCACACGAAGGGACCGCTCAACCTCAATCGTGAAATCGACATGGCCCGGCGTATCGATGATATTGATGCGACGGTCTTTCCAGAAACAGGTTGTCGCGGCTGCCGTAATCGTGATGCCACGCTCCCGCTCTTGCTCCATCCAGTCCATTGTGGCGGCGCCCTCGTGAACCTCGCCCAACTTGTGCGTCAGTCCCGTATAAAAGAGAATACGCTCAGTTGTCGTGGTCTTCCCGGCATCGATGTGCGCCATGATGCCGATGTTTCTCTGCGAATCGCAGCACGGCTTAACGGCAGCACAGAACGACGTTACCAGCGATAATGGGCGAAGGCCTTGTTTGCCTCCGCCATCCGATGCACGTCTTCCCGCTTCTTGACTGCGGCCCCTGTATTGTTTGAGGCATCCAGCAACTCGGCGGCGAGCTTTTCTCTCATGCTCTTTCCGCCGCGCGTCCTCGCCGACTGCGACAGCCACCGAAGCGCCAACGACACACGCCTCGACGGCCTGATCTCGACCGGAACTTGATACGACGCACCGCCCACGCGGCGCGACTTCACTTCCACGATCGGCTTTACATTGTCGATGGCGGCCTTGAACACTTTCAACGGATCGCCGCCGGTCTTTTCCTGAATGACGTCAAATGCTCCATAGCAAATCCGCTCGGTCGTGCTCTTCTTCCCACCAGACATCAGCGTGTTAATGAACTTCCCGACAAGCTTGTCGCGATACCGTACGTCGGGAAGCACTTCGCGTTGACCTAAAAATCTACTACGAGGCATCTTACTCCTACCCAATCACTGGTTGATGCACCATGGGCACAGCCCCATACGGCGATGCAGACCTATTTCGGCCGTTTGGCTCCATACTTCGAACGGCTTTGCTTCCGATCGGCCACTCCTACGGCATCGAGGGCACCGCGGACCAAGTGATACCGAACTCCCGGCAGGTCCTTCACGCGGCCACCGCGCACCAGGACTATAGAATGCTCCTGCAAATTGTGTCCGACACCGGGAATATAGGTCGTCACTTCCATCCCATTCGTTAACCGCACACGCGCCACTTTCCGCAGAGCCGAGTTTGGCTTCTTCGGCGTCGTGGTATAGACACGAAGGCACACTCCTCGCTTCTGCGGACAGGCCTTCAGCGCCGGGCTTTTTGTCTTGGCCTTGACGAGGGTTCGGCCTTTCCTAACTAGCTGATTGATCGTTGGCATTCCACGCAAACCTTTCCAAAAACGCCAAACACAAGACCCTGCCCACTGCGCAAAGACGTGGGATTATAGTGATGTCGCCTCTCGCTGTCAAGTAGAACCACTACTCTTCCGACTATGACAGCGTGCCATCGCCTCCAGCCGCTGCTGGAGCCTCAGAAGAGACGGACGCAGCCGCTACTGGAGCTGCCCCGACGACCACCGCTTCAGGCTTCTCACTAATCACGAACGTATCGCGATACTCCTCAAAGCCAGATCCGGCCGGAATCAATCGGCCCACGATGACGTTTTCCTTGAGCCCCAACAGATTATCTTCGCGCCCATTGATGGCCGCTTCCGTCAGCACACGCGTGGTCTCCTGGAACGAGGCCGCCGAGATGAAGCTGTCGGTCGTCAAGGCCGCCTTCGTGATACCGAGCAGAACGGGCTTGCCCAAGGCAGGCGTACCGCCCTTTTCAAGCACCCGCTGGTTTTCAGCCTCAAACGCGCTCTTGCTCACCTGGCTGCCCGGCAAGAACTGCGTATCGCCCGGATCTTCAATCCGAACTTTTCTAAGCATTTGCCGCACGATGATTTCAATGTGCTTATCGTTGATCGAGACACCCTGCAACCGATACACATCCTGCACTTCATCGACAAGATATTTTTGCAGCTCGTTGGGACCAAGCACGTCGAGAATGTCATGCGGATTCGCCGACCCGTCCATCAACGGTTCGCCAGCCCGCACCCAATCCCCTTCGTGCACATTGACGTGCTTGCCCTTGGGAATGAAGTATTCCTTCACATCACCCATCTTGTTATCCACCAGTACCTTGCGTTGGCCCTTGACGAACCCACCATAGGAGACTTCGCCGTCGATCTCGGTGATCACAGCCTGCTCCTTCGGTTTCCGCGCCTCAAACAGCTCAACCACGCGCGGAAGACCTCCGGTGATGTCCTTCGTCTTAGTCGTCTCGCGTGGAATCTTTGCCAACACGTCGCCCGGGTGAACCATCGCGCCCTTTTCGACGAAGATATGCGCCCCCACCGGCAACAAATACCGTGCAACGGTGTTGGAGCCGCCGGAAACCTTTGCCGTCTTTCCAGCCTCGTCCTTGATCGACACACGCGGACGCAACGTCGCGCCGGCGTGTTCGATAATGACCTTGCGCGACAAGCCGGTCACTTCGTCGAACTCTTCCTTCATCGTGACGCCTTCGACGATGTCTCCAAACGCCACCTTTCCGCCCACCTCCGTCAGAATGGTGAGCGAGTAGGGGTCCCACTCGACCAGCTTCTGTCCGACAACTACGGGATCCCCGTCCTTAATCTTGATTTTTGCTCCATAAACGACCGGATACTTTTCGCGTTCACGGCCGCTGTCGTCGACGATCGCAATCTTCGTGTTGCGGTTCATCACGACCCATTCGCCTTCCTTGTTCCTCACCGCGATGCCGGCGTTATGAACATCCGCGTTCTTCTTCGCATCGAAACTCATGAATTTGATACGCCCGGCATGCTTGGCCTCCAGCACGGTTTGCTCGACGACTTTGCTGGCCGTACCGCCGATGTGGAACGTCCGCATCGTGAGCTGTGTGCCGGGTTCGCCGATCGACTGCGCGGCGATGACGCCCACGGGCTCGCCTTTCTCTACCAGGCGGCCTCGCGCAAGATCCCGGCCGTAGCAGGCGCGGCAGACGCCGCGGGCCGATTGGCACGTCAGGACAGACCGAATCTTGACACGATCAACTCCGGCCTCGACGATGGATTTCGTCAGCTCTTCGTGAATTTCCTCATTCCGCGACACAATGATTTCTCCGGTCACAGGGTCACGGATGTCTTCCGCGGCCAGGCGGCCCAGCACGCGATCCTCCAACGGCTGGATGATCTCTCCGCCTTCAACCAGCGCGCTGACGATGATGCCGTCGTGCGTCTCGCAGTCGATCTCGCTGATGATCACATCCTGCGCAATATCGACGAGCCGGCGGGTCAGATAGCCGGAGTTCGCCGTTTTCAGCGCGGTATCGGCCAGACCTTTGCGGGCTCCGTGCGTCGAGATAAAGTACTGCAACACGGTGAGACCCTCACGGAAGTTGGCCGTAATCGGTGTTTCGATGATTTCTCCTGACGGCTTGGCCATCAGTCCGCGCATGCCGCCCAGCTGCCGAATCTGCTGCGAGCTGCCTCGCGCGCCAGAATCGGCCATCATGAAGATGGGGTTGAAGGATTCGGCTTTGCCCGGATCGCCTCCGGCGCCCAGCTCCTTCATCATCTCGTTGGAGACCTGCTCGGTCACATGCGCCCAGATGTCGATCACCTTGTTGTATCGCTCGCCGTTGGTGATCAGCCCTTCCGAGTATTGTTTTTCGATTTCATTCACTTCCCGTTGAGCTTTTCCGACGAAATCTTCCTTCTTGCTGGGGATATGCATGTTGTCGACGCAGATCGACAGTCCCGCTTTGGTGGCGTAGGTGAACCCGATATCCTTAATCTTGTCCAAAAATTCGACGGTGTCCCGATGCCCGGTCTGCCGATAGACCGAATCGATCAGTTTGGACATCTCTTTCTTGGTCATCAACTTGTTCGCGTGAGCAAACGGGAGGCTTGCCGGCAGAATCTCGGACAGCAACACCCGACCGACTGTAGTCTGCACCAAGCTTCCCGCCATCCGAACCTTGATGCGTGCATGCTCCTCAATTTGTCGCGCATCAAATGCAATGCGCACCTCTTCGGGAGAGCCGAACACCTTACCTTCGCCCTTGGCGCCCAACCGCTCCTTGGTCAACCAATAGCAGCCGAGGACCATGTCTTGGGATGGCACGGCAATCGGCTTGCCGTTGGCCGGCGAGAGAATGTTGTTGATCGACATCATCAACACCCGCGCCTCGACCTGCGCCTCGACGGACAGCGGTACGTGGACCGCCATTTGGTCTCCATCGAAGTCCGCGTTGAACGCGGCGCACACGAGTGGATGCAACCGAATCGCCTTACCTTCGACCAAGACGGGATCGAAGGCTTGGATACCGAGCCGGTGAAGGGTGGGCGCTCGGTTCAGCAACACCGGATGCTCGCGAATCACTTCGTCAAGCACATCCCACACTTCAGGCCGCTCCTTTTCGACCAGCCGCTTGGCACTCTTGATCGTCGTCGCCGCACCGCGCGCTTCAAGCTTATGGAAAATGAACGGCTTGAACAGTTCAAGGGCCATCTTCTTGGGCAATCCGCACTGGTGCAGGCGCAGCTCCGGACCAACGACGATGACTGTACGGCCTGAGTAATCGACTCGCTTTCCAAGCAGATTCTGCCGGAACCGGCCCTGCTTCCCCTTGAGCATGTCACTCAACGACTTGAGCGGACGCTTGTTCGGCCCACGGATTGCGCGTCCTCGACGCCCGTTGTCAAACAATGCATCGACCGCCTCCTGCAACATCCGCATTTCGTTCCGGATGATGACGCCGGGGGCTTTTAATTCCATCAACCGCTTGAGGCGGTTATTCCGATTGATCACGCGCCGATAGAGATCATTCAAATCCGACGTGGCAAACCGGCCGCCGTCGAGGGGAACCAAGGGTCGCAATTCTGGCGGCAACACCGGAATGACGTCTAAGACCATCCACTCCGGCTTGTTGCCTGACTTGCGGAACGCCTCGAGCACTTTGAGGCGCTTGGCATATTTCTTTTTCATGGCGGACGATGTCGAGGTTTTGGCCTTGGCCTGAAGCTCGTCCCACAACGAATTAATGTCGATCTTCCGCAGCAATTCCCTGATGGCCTCCGCGCCGATGCCCACCTTGAAGCCCGTGGATCCGAATTCGGACTGCAAGGATCGCAACTTTTCCTCCGACACCAATTCTTTTTCCGTCAGATCGGTTGAGCCGGCATCGACACAGACGTAGCTCTCAAAGTAGAGAATTTTCTCCAGGTGCTTCAGGCTCATGTCGAGCAAGGTCCCGATACGGCTCGGCACGCCCTTCAAGAACCAGATATGCGCAACCGGAGCAGCCAGTTCGATGTGCCCCATGCGCTCCCGGCGCACTTTCGATTGAATCACTTCGACGCCGCACTTATCGCAGACGATCCCTCGATGTTTCATGCGCTTGTATTTGCCGCAGTTACACTCCCAGTCCTTGATCGGACCGAAGATCTTCGCGCAAAACAACCCGTCTTTTTCCGGTTTGAACGACCGGTAGTTGATCGTTTCCGGCTTCTTGACTTCACCATAGGACCAGGACCGGATTTTCTCGGGCGAGGCGATGCGAATGCGCATCGAATCGAACGACACCGAATCCCGCTGTTTTTCGAACAATGTGTATACGCCTTCCAAGGTAGTGACCTCCTCTGATGCCGGCCTTGAGCCGGCACACAAGCGGTTAGTCTTGCGTCTTGACCAACTCGACGTCGAGCCCCAGACTTTGCAGTTCTTTGACCAAGACGTTAAACGACTCGGGCAATCCCGGTTCGAGGAACGGTTCCCCCTTCACGATCGCTTCGTACATGCGCGACCGCCCAGGCACATCGTCTGACTTGACCGTCAGAAACTCTTGCAGCGTCGAGGCGGCGCCGTATGCCTGCAATGCCCACACCTCCATTTCACCCAACCGCTGGCCTCCGAACTGAGCCTTGCCACCCAGCGGCTGCTGCGTCACGAGCGAATAGGGACCGATGGATCGCGCGTGGATCTTGTCATCGACCAAATGGTGCAGTTTGAGCACGTACATATATCCGACGGTCACGGGGCTGCCGAAGGGCTCACCCGTTTTGCCATCGACCAGCGGGCTCTGTCCGCTCGACGGCAGCTTGGCTTTCTTGAGCAGATCCTTGATTTCCTTTTCCGACGCCCCGTCGAACACCGGACTGGCCACCTGGATGCCCAGGGCTTTGGCGGCCCAACCGAGATGCGTTTCGAGAATTTGTCCCACGTTCATACGCGACGGGACGCCCAGCGGGTTCAGCACGATCTCCACCGGCGTTCCATCCGGCAAATAGGGCATATCCTCTTCCGGCAACACTCGCGACACGACGCCTTTGTTCCCATGGCGACCTGCCATCTTGTCGCCGACCTGAATCTTACGTTTCATGGCGATGTAGACTTTGACCAGCTTGATCACGCCGGGGGGCAATTCATCTCCCCGTTTCAAGCGCCCGACCTTTTCGTCATAGAGCGTCTGAAGAATTTCGATTTGCTCTTTCGCGCGCCGTTCGACGTCCTCTAACTCCTTCTGCTCGTCCGGGTCGCTGAGAATAATGTGGCGCACGGTGTCGTCGGGCAGCCGCTTGAGAATCTCCGCCGTCAGTTTGCCCTTCTTCTTCAGAATCACGTCGCCGGTGTCCGGATCCATCAAATCGCGGCCCACCACTTTGCCGAGCAACAGCTTACGGATCTTCTTGGTCTTTTCTTCGTCAATGATCCGCAGCTCTTCATGATGGTCACGTTGCAACTTCATCTGATCGTCGGTCTCGATGCTCTTGGAACGCTCGTCCTTGTCGAGGCCTTTGCGCGAGAAAATCTTCACGTCGACCACGATGCCTTCGACACCAGGCGGTACGGTCAGCGAGGTATCTTTTACATCGCCGGCCTTTTCTCCGAAGATCGCGCGGAGCAATTTCTCTTCCGGCGTCAGCTGGGTTTCACCCTTGGGAGTGACCTTGCCGACCAGAATGTCGCCCGGCTTCACCTCGGCGCCGATGCGGATAATGCCGCTTTCGTCCAGATTTCTGAGCGCTTCCTCGCCGACGTTGGGAATGTCTCGTGTGATGTCTTCCTTGCCCAGCTTCGTGTCGCGCGCTTCCACCTCGAACTCCTCGATGTGAATCGAGGTGAAGGCATCTTCGCGGACCAATTTTTCGCTAAGCAAAATGGCGTCCTCGAAGTTGTACCCTCCCCACGGCATGAACGCCACGAGCACGTTCTTGCCCAACGCGAGCTCCCCATGGTCGATCGCCGGACCGTCGCCAAGCACCTGCCCTTTCTTGACCGGCTGGCCGATGCGCACCACCGGTGTCTGCGTGATGCAGGTATTCTGATTCGACCGCTGAAACTTGATCAGGTCGTAGACGTCGAGCCCGGAATCTTTGCTTTTTCTTCCGTCCTTCGAATCACCCCGCACCACGATGCGGGTGGCATCGACGCTTTCGACAACACCGGACCGTCGGGCCTGAATGACGTACCCGGAATCGCGTGCGACCACCGCTTCCATTCCAGTGCCGACCAGCGGAGCTTCAGAGGTCAACAGGGGGACCGCCTGACGCTGCATGTTGGACCCCATGAGCGCGCGGTTCGCATCGTCATGCTCCAAGAAGGGCACCAATGCCGTCGCTACGCTGACAACTTGTTTCGGCGACACGTCCATATACTCGATCTTGTCCGGTGTCGCCGTGACGAAATCGCCGCCGTGGCGACAGGACACCGTTTCCGACACCATTCGACCTGAGCTATCCACCTTCGAGTTGGCCTGAGCGATGACATACTTGTCACCCTCGATCGCCGACAGATACTCAATCGTATCGGTGACTCGCCCTTTGACGACCTTGCGGTACGGCGCTTCGATAAACCCGAACTCATTGATTCGGGCATAGGTGGCCAGCGACGTAATCAATCCGATGTTCGGACCTTCCGGTGTCTCAATCGGGCAGATGCGGCTGTAATGCGATGGATGCACGTCCCGCACTTCGAAACCCGCCCGTTCTCTGGTCAGGCCGCCTGGGCCGAGGGCCGAGAGCCGCCGCTTATGGGTGATTTCAGCGAGCGGGTTTGTCTGATCCATGAATTGTGAAAGCTGGCTGCTGCTGAAAAACTCCTTCACCGCCGCCACCACCGGCTTGGCGTTGATCAAGTCATGCGGCAGGACAGTTTCCATATCGAGGAGATTCATCCGTTCCTTGATGCTCCGTTCCATACGGACGAGCCCCAAACGGAACTGGTTCTCCAACAACTCGCCGACCGATCGCACGCGGCGATTGCCCAAGTGATCGATGTCGTCGATCTCGCCTTTCCCCATCTTGAGATTGACGAGATAACGGATAACTTCCACGATATCCTGCGCCGTCAGGGTCCGCTGCTCGAGGGGCAGGTCCAACCCGAGTTTTTTGTTCAGCTTGAGACGCCCGACGGGAGACAAGTCGTAGCGTTTGGCATTCAAGAATAGATTGTCGAACAGCGCCCGCGCGGTCTCGACGGACGGCGTTTCCCCCGGACGGAGCCGGCGGTAGATTTCCACCATCGCTTCTTCCTTCGACCCGATCTTTTCCATGTCCAAGGTGTCGAGGATGACGGGTGTGGCCGTCGCCATATCGAGATAGATGACCTTAAACTCCTCCACGTCGCTCTCGACGATCGCTTCCACAATCTCGGCAGTCAGCCTTTGATTCTTTTCCGCCAATTTCGTTTTCTTGGAATCGACCAATTCCGTGAGCACGGCCCGGCCGATAAGCTCCGAGGGTAGCATCGGGATTTCTTTGACGCCCGCCGCTTTCAGCTTGGCGATCAGCCCCTTGGTCAGCCTGGCGCCTTCCCGCACCAGCGGTTCCTTGCCACCCTTGTCCGTGACTTCCGCCGAACACCGGAGCCCATGATGAATCTCCGCATCCAACTTCCGATACATCTTCCCCTTGGAAACCCGAATCTCCTCGACGGGGTAGTACATCTTGAGCAAATCGTCACTTGAGAAACCGAACGCCTTCAGGAGAATCGTGGTCGGCATTTTCCGACGGCGATCGATGCGGACATAAAGGATGTCCCGGGCATCGAACTCGAAATCGAGCCAGGAGCCCCGATAGGGAATGATCCGCGCGCTATAGAGCACTTTGCCACTCGCATGAGTGCGCCCCTTATCATGCGTAAAGGACGCGCCGGGCGACCGGTGAAGCTGGCTGACAACCACTCGTTCCGTCCCATTGACGATGAACGTACCCCGCTCGGTCATCAGGGGCAATTCACCGACGTAGACCTCTTGTTCGCGAACATCTAGCACCTTCTTGCGGGGGCCCTTGTCCTCCTTGTCGAATACAACCAGCCGGACTCGCAGCTTGAGTGGCACCGCGAAGGTCATGCCTTGCTCGAGACATTCCCGCTCGTCGTACTTGGGCGTCCCCAGCGTATAGCTGGAGAACTCCAACATCGCCGTGTTGTTGTAGTCCGGAATCGGAAACACGCTCGCCAAGGCCGCCTGCAGCCCGTGATCCTTCCGACGCTCCGGCTCCACTTCCAGCTGCAGAAACTCTTCGTACGAGCGCTTTTGAATCTCGATCAGATCGGGAATATCGATGTTGGTTCGAATGCGGGAGAAATCCTTCCGCTCCACGAACTCTTGCAGAGTCGTTTCGGACATTCCTAGTTCCTCCACGTTAGTGGTGAGTGCCGGAGGTCACAAGATACACGGCGGCCACCGGTACCCGATGGCCGCCCCATGACAAGAGACCAATGACGCGGTTACTTCACTTCGACCTTGGCGCCGCTCTCTTCGAGCTTCTTCTTCATGGTGTCGGCTTCTTCCTTGGCCACGCCGGTCTTCACCGGCTTCGGCGCGCCCTCCACCAGATCCTTGGCTTCCTTCAGACCAAGGCTGGTCAACTCGCGCACGACCTTAATGATTTGAATCTTCTTGTCCGCCGGTGCCGATGCCAAAATGACGTCGAATGCCGTCTTCTCTTCGGCCGGCGCGGCAGCGCCTCCACCACCGCCCGGTGCAGCCGCTACCGCGACCGGCGCAGCGGCTGTCACGCCGAAACGGGCTTCCAATCCCTTCACCAGCTCCGCCAAATCGAGCACACTCATGCCCTCGATGGCCTTGATCAATTCTTCTTGCGACAGTTTCGTGGTTGTGGCTGACATGTCTCCCTCCCCTTTCCGTTTATCTTGAATGGCTGCGATGACTCTCACAAATTTCGACAAGACCGCATTGAGCGTATACACGACGCCGCGGATCGGCCCCTGCATGGCCGAGAGCAGCATCGCGATGAGCACTTCTTTCTTCGGCAGCTTGGCAACCGCCGCCAATTCCGCCGGCTGGACAACTTTGCCCTCCAACACACCAGCCGTCATGCGGATCTTTTCTTCGCGTTTTTCGGCGCCGATGAAATCCCGCAACACTTTCGTCGGCAACACAGGGTCATCGTATCCGATCACAACTCCCGTCGGCCCCTTGAGATGTGCCTTCAGACCCGCCAAGGCCGTCCCCTCCGCCGCGCGGATGGCCAGCGTATTCTTGACAACCCGATACTCAGCCTTTGCGCCGCGAAGTTGCTTGCGCAACTCCGTCACTTGATTGACCGGAAGCCCAACGCATTCCGTGAGAATGGCCAGCCGTGCACGGCCAAACTTCTCGGCCAATTCCGCAACCGCCGTTGCTTTTTGTTCCTTCTTCATCCCTCACCCCTTCCTCAACCGACCGTCACGCACCAGATGCCTGCTAGCTCCATTGCTTCATCAGCGCGACTGCGTCCAACTTCACACCGGGCCCCATCGTACTGGAAATCGTGACGCTCTTGAGATAGCGCCCTTTGCACGAAACCGGCTTGGCCTTAATGACGGACTCAATGATGGCCGATGCATTGTCAAATAACTTTGCGGCATCGAATGACACTTTCCCCACCGGGACCTGCACGATACCGGCTTTTTCCACCTTGAACTCAACGCGGCCCTTACGAATCTCCGCGACCGCCTTGCCGACCTCGAAGGTCACAGTCCCGGTCTTGGGATTCGGCATGAGACCGCGAGGCCCCAACTGCTTGCCGAGTTTTCCGACAGAAGCCATAAGGTCCGGCGTTGCGATGGCACAGTCAAAGTCCAGCCAACCGCCCTTGATCTTTTCCATCAAATCATCGGCACCCACAAAATCGGCTCCGGCCTGGCGCGCCTCCTGCTCCTTTTCACCCTTCGCAAAAACCAACACGCGAACTTTCTTCCCGGTTCCATGAGGAAGCGAGGTCGTTCCCCGGACCATTTGATCGGACCGCTTCGGATCGACACCCAGCCGGAGCGCCAGATCCACCGATTCGTCGAACTTGGTATAGGCCGCCTGCTTCACGGTCTCGACCGCTTCGCGCAATCCATACACGCGCGGTTCGACTTTCTCCAACGCCGCCTTCATCTTCTTTCCCATTTCCATTCCCCTCCCCTACATCTACCACTCCTCAGGAGCCGGCGGGTTTACCCGCGACTGCGCGCGTCGACCGAGGCCCTTCTGAGGGCGCGCGGTCCGCGAGCAAGGCGGGTGGACCCGCCCGCTCCCACCCCTCTACCCTTGAATAACGATGCCCATGCTGCGGGCGGTGCCTTCGATAATCCTGGCGGCCCCTTCCACATCGGCGGCGTTCAGATCGGCCATCTTCTTTTGTGCAATCTCGTTTAACTGTTTTCTGGAGATCTTGCCGACCTTGTCTTTCTGGGGAACACCAGACCCCTTGATGACCCCGGCCGCCTTCTTCAAGAGGTCCGATGCCGGCGGGGTCTTCATGATGAAGGTGAATGTCCGGTCCTTGTAGACAGTGATAATGACCGGGATGATGCTATCCCCTTCCTTCTGGGTCTTGGCATTGAACTGTTTGCAGAATTCCATAATATTGACACCGTGCTGACCGAGCGACGGGCCGACCGGGGGTGCCGGGTTGGCCTTCCCCGCCGGAATCTGCAACTTAATTTGCGCGGACACTTCCTTGGCCATGTTTCTCTCCCGAGCTCTCAGCTTTCAGCATCCAGCCTTCAGCCAAGCTGAGAGCTGACTGCTGAGGGCTGACCGCTGCATTTAAATGCGTTCGACCTGTAAAAACCCTAATTCTACCGGCGTCGATCGACCGAAGATGCTCACCATAAGCTTCAGACGGCTGTGGTCCTGATCGACTTCGTCCACCAAGCCGTTAAATCCAAGAAACGGCCCATCGATGATCCGAACATTATCGCCCTTGATAAACTTCACCTGCTCCCGAGGCTCGGCCTGCCCCGCATCGACTTGCTTCAGCAAGGACTCGACCTCCTCTGAGGTCAGCGGCATCGGAACGGTTCCTCCCCCGACGAACCCCGTCACCTTAGGAGTCTCCTTGATCATTTGCAGCGTTTCATCACCAAGCGGCGACTCCAATTCAACCAGCACATAGCCGGGGAAGAATTTCCGCCGGGACGTCCGCCGCTTACCGTCCTTGATCTCGATGACATCCTCCGTCGGCACAAGCACTTGGCCGACTTGTTCGACCAAGCCCATCTGATTCGCACGCTCCACCAAGCTGGTTTTCACGCGTCCCTCAAACCCCGCGTACGTATGAATGACGTACCAGTTCTTCATTATGCGCCACCCCTAAGGTCTCAGAGCCCCTCTATACCAGACAGTTCATCGATCACCGGCCGTCTCAGACCACCTTGCTGACCAGCCACGAAAGAAATGAATCTACAACCGACAGGTACAACGACATTATGACGCAAAACACAATCACAACGGTTGTAGAGCCAATGGTCTCCGCTCGGGTCGGAAAAGACACCTTCTTCAATTCAGCCCGCACATCCGTGATGAACAACCGAATGGAATCAGTCATGCGCTTGAACATCGGTGACTCCGTTTTCTCCTCAGTTCCGCTCCGCACTCACCATCAAACCAAAACCCACGGGCGGTGGTTCATCCGCTCAGCACGCACTATCGGAAACTTCGCGGTCGAGCGAGCTTTTCCTAAAATGAGAACCCCACTTAAGGCGTCTATCCCGTCGCGCCCATTAATAGAAGCGCTCCGGGTCGAGCAAGCTCTGTATGGCAGGGGCACTAGGATTTGAACCTAGACTCTCGGTTTTGGAGACCGATGTGCTGCCATTGACACCATGCCCCTACACCCAGCGCTGAGCTCTGAGTGCTGAGGCATCGTCCAAGAACTACTCTACACTCAGCCCCGCGCACTCAACCCCCAACACGCTATTTCACCTCTTTATGAGGCACGTGCTTCCGGCAGAACTTACAGAACTTGTTTCGCTCCAACCGATCCGGATCGTTTTTCTTGTTCTTGTTGGTCGAATAGTTCCGCTGTTTGCAGGCCGTACAGGCCAGGTCGATAATTTCGCGCATCACTCAACTCCTCAGCTGTCAGCTTTCAGCTATCAGCTTTCAGCTCCATGGCTGACCGCTGACGGCTGACCGCTGACGGCGCATCAGGCTAAGATTTCCGTGACGACGCCGGAGCCGACGGTCTTGCCGCCCTCGCGCACCGCGAACCGCAACCCCTGATCCATCGCGATCGGGCTGATCAATTCC
>JABMDG010000457.1 GCA_015904045.1 Nitrospira sp. | reverse complement strand
GCGACAAGGCGTGGGCCTTGGCTGACAAGGCCAAAAACGCAGCCTTCTACTTCAATTTTAAGAAGGAACGGGAAAACCAGGTCAAGAATCAGACCGCCTTTACCCCCACGGTGTCGCTCATTATCGGTTTGCAAGAAGCTTTTAAGATGATGAAGGGAGAAGGCCTTGAGAAGATGTTCGCGCGGCAAGGGCGGTTAGCCCAGGCCATGCGCGAAGGGCTCAAAGCCGCGGGCTTGGCCCTCTTTCCCAAAGAGTCGCCGAGTGATGCGCTCACGGCGGTCTGCGCGCCGGACGGTGTGGATGGCCAGGCAATCTACAAGAACCTCCGCGTGCAATATGGCATGACCGCTGCCGGCGGGCAGGATCATCTGAAAGGGAAGATCTTCCGGTTGTCGCACATGGGCTATGCGGATACTTTCGACGTGATTGCCGCCTTGGCTGCCACCGAAATGGTCCTGAAAGGGCTCGGTCATCCGGTGAAGCTGGGCAGTGGTGTTGGAAGAGCGCAAGAAATCTTGATGGTGAAATAACGAGGCGAGGACGCGCATGGGTACCGCACCGATGAAGATTTTGGTCAGCGACAGTTTGTCAAAGCAGGGTGTGGAGCTGCTGGAAAAGGCCGGATTCACCGTCGTGGTGAAATCCAAGATGCCGAAAGAGGAGCTTTTTAAGGAGATTCAGGATGCCGACGGACTGATCGTGCGATCGGGCACGAAGGTGACGGCGGAACTCATCGCTGCCGCTCAGAAACTGAAGGTAGTCGGACGGGCCGGATCCGGATTGGATAATGTCGATACTCCCGCCGCGACGCGGCGGGGCGTCGTCGTCATGAATACGCCGGGCGGCAACACGGTGACGACGGCGGAACATACCATGGCGATGATCTTCTCCGCGTGCCGGAAGATTCCCCAGGCGACGGCATCGGTCAAGCAGGGCAAGTGGGAAAAAGACAAGTTCATGGGGATCGAGCTCTACAACAAGACGCTCGGAATCGTGGGGATCGGCCAGATCGGCGGCTATCTGTCGAAGCTGGCACAAGGCGCCTCCATGAATGTGATCGCATACGATCCCTATCTGGCGCCGGAGCGGGCCGAGAAAATGGGTGTGTCGCTTGTGGATTTGCCGGAACTGTTCCGACGGGCGGACATCGTGTCCGTGCACACCCCGCTGACGGCGGAGACGAAGTCCCTGATCAACGCCAAAGTCATCGAGACGATGAAGCCGGGCGTGGTCATCGTCAACTGCGCCCGTGGCGGGATCATTAACGAAGCGGATTTGTGCGAAGCCTTGAAAACAAAGCGTGTGGCGGCGGCGGCTTTCGACGTGTTCGAAGACGAGCCGGTCAAGCCGGACAATCCGCTGCTGGCGCTGGACAATTTCATCTGCACGCCGCACATCGGCGCGCAGACGACCGAAGCGCAGGAGAATGTCGCCGTCGGCATTGCCGAGCAGATCGTCGATTATTTCACCAGAGGCGTCGCGAAAGGGGCGGTCAATATCCCGTCCGTCTCTCCGGAGCTGCTGCCACGGCTGCAGCCGTTCCTGACGCTCGCGGAAAAACTCGGTTCGCTTCAGATGCAGTTGTCGCAGGGCGGGATCGAACGGGTCACGGTGGAATACAGCGGCGAAGTGGCGTCCTTGTCAGTCGCACCGCTGACCATCGCCGTACTCAAAGGGCTGCTCAACCCGATTATGGAGCACCCGGTGAATTACGTGAACGCACCGATTGTAGCCAAGGAGCGCGGGATCGAAGTCAAAGAGATCAAGAGTTCCGATGCCGGAGACTTTATCAGTCTCATTCGAGTGCGCGTCGAAGCCGGGAAAGTGTCCCATCAGGTTGCGGGTACGCTGTATCACAAGAAAGAATCCCGGGTCGTCGAGATCGACCAATTCAAAGTGGAAATGGTGCCGGAAGGTCATCTGCTGTTCATCCATAATATGGATCGCCCAGGCGTCATCGGCATGGTCGGAAAAGTGCTCGGTGACAAAGGGATCAATATTGTGCGGATGCAGTGCGCGTTGGAGAAACGGGGCGGAGATGCGCTGTTGATCATCGGGTCCGATACGGAGTTTCCCGCCGAGATCGTGGGCCAAATCAAATCCAGTTCCAATATTCTCTCCGTCAAAGTCGCCAGCCTGTCTTGACGGCAAGCGGCGCTCCAGGTGGGTATGGCTACTGCTCCTTCGAGGCATAGTGCGCTTGCGGGGCAGGGCCATCCGTTGAAGGAACGGTCCCTGGTTCCCGCAGGAATGGCGACGATCCTTCCTGAAGCCGCATGCCGGTTTCGAGCCATCGAGTCCGACCTCATCGGCGTCCTGGCCGGCCGGGGCTTCGACGAAATCATTTTGCCGACCTTCGAGTATCTCGACGTCTTGGCGCCAGGGCTCGAACCGGAACTGGTCGAGAAGTGCTATAAGATCCCGGATCGGGCGACCGGTCGGCTCCTCCTCCTTCGCCCCGATGCGACGGCTCAAATCGCCCGCACGGTGGCCATGGGGATGATGGGTGATCGCATGCCATTGCGCTTGTCCTACCGAACCACGGTCTTTCGGCATGAGCCTGAACATGCCGGCCGCGATCGGGAAATTTTTCAGGTCGGCGCCGAGCTCATCGGGGCGGACGATCCATCGTCTGACAGGGAAATCATCGCTCGCTTGATTGAATGCTTGCAGAAACTGGGGCTTGCGCGATTCAAGGTGTCACTGGGGCATGTCGGGTTCTTTAAAGGTTTGTTGGCACGGGCCGGCCTTTCGGCTGCCGGACGAAAGCGCGCGGAACAAGCCGCCGCCAAAAAAGATCTCCCGAAACTTCAGGAAATCCTTCGTCAGGAGAAGACCTCCGCTCGGTATGCCCGAAAGATTCTGGAGGCACCTGAATTGTCCGGGAATGCCGATGTGATTGCGAGAGGCCGCCGGTTGGCTGGGCACGATACGACGCTGACCGAGTCACTCGATCGGCTCGCCCACGTGTACCGATTGCTTAGTGAAGACGGCCATCAGAACGTCCTGTTTCTGGATTTGGGCGAATTCCGCGGGTTCGACTATTATGACGGGATTGTGTTTGACGTGTTTGCCGAGGGCATCGGAGTCGAGCTCGGCGGCGGAGGACGATACAACCATTTGATCGGACGATTTGGGCGAAATATGCCTTCTACCGGGTTTGCATTGAATGTGGACCGTGTATTTCATGGACTCAGTCTATCCCGGCACCATGCCGAGGTCAGGGCGAACCATCAGAACGCTAGCGTAGAAGAAGGGCACCCATGAGTCCGGCTGTCTCCGTCGATTTGTCGCAACCCAAGCTGCCCCCTCAAAATCTGGAGGCGGAACAATCCGTGCTCGGCGCGATCCTGCTAGACAATGTCGCGATGCCGAAGGCGATGGAGCTGTTGGTCGAGGAGGACTTCTATCGGACTGCGCACAAGAAAATATTTCGGGCGATGTTGGATCTCTCCGAGACCGGTGAGGTGATCGATCAGATTACGCTGACCGAACGTTTGGCAGCACAGGGAGCGCTGGAGTCGGTCGGCGGGGCGACCTACCTTGCCGAACTGGTTCAGATCGTTTCCAGCTCGGCGAACATCCGATACCACTGCAAGATCGTCCGCGACAAGGCCGTGGCGCGGCAGTTGATCAACACCTCGACGGAAGTGTTGACCAGAGGCTACGAGGGAACGGCGTCGATCGATGATTTGCTGGACTTCGCGGAACGGTCTGTCTTCAGCATTGCGCAGGGCAAGCTGGAGCGCGCGTTCAGCCCGATCAACCAGA
>JABMDG010000456.1 GCA_015904045.1 Nitrospira sp. | reverse complement strand
CAAACGAATGTTCTGGCCTATGAGTCTAAAACTGTGACCGAGGGCGCTGTGTTGCGCGGAACCGTGACGTTCGCCGGAACGGCGCCGGCTCGCAAAGAATTCGACATATGGCGATATCCGGATCACGTATTTTGCGGCGCCTTGTCCGATGGCGCCGGGCATCGATTGCTGAAGGAGGTCAATGTCGGAGGGAGTGGAGGACTCAAGGACGTGGTGGTTGTCGTGGAAGGGGTGCAGAGCGGGAAACCGTTCACCTTTACGGATGCCCAGGTCGAAGCCAACGTCTGCCAATTCCTTCCGTTCGTCACCGTCGTGAGCGACAAGCGAGAGTTGACCGTGACGAATCGGGATCCCGTGTCCCACGATATTCAGGGCTATGCCTATGATCAGGCCGGCGTGGATATCGTGTTGCACCGGCCTTCGCTCAAGGCCACCGGCACCACGGATGTGGTGAATCTCGTCAAGGGGCGAAAAGTGTTCACGATGCAGTGCGGCATGCATCCCTACATGCAGAATTGGGGTTATGCGATCGACAACCCGTATTATGCGGTAACGAATCAGGAGGGGGCCTTCGTCATCGGGGATCTGCCGGCCGGCACGTATCGTATCAAGGCCTGGCATCCCGCGTTAGGGGTTCAGGAGCAGGATGTGACGGTGTCGCCCAGCGGGACAGTCACGCTCAATCTTCAGTTCGATTCGAAGCGATCGGTGGAATGATGTTGAACCACCGCCTACTCTTTCTCAGTCTATCGCTCGGTGTCGCCCTGATCGGGACCGTTTCTGTTCATGCGGGATCGCCGAAGGCGATTCAGGATCAGGGCAAGGAGATGATAAAGGACGCCGAGGAGATGGTGATGCATGGCGGAATGGGCGATGCGAAAGCCATCGTGCACCATTGTGCCGAGGTCACAAAGCACGCGGAAGCCATTCTCAAGGCCTTACCGCCGGCCGATGATCATGGCAAAGAAGCCGCGCCGCATCTGCAGGACGCCATCAAGCACTGCAAACGGGTGGCGGAAATGGGCGACAGGGTTGATCCCGGTGCCAGTTTAAACCCCGCAGCAAAAGCCCGCGCTGCGGCGAGAGAAGCGATGAAACATCTTGCGGCCATGAAAGACAGCGGGGCATAGAAACGGTCAACGAGTTTTTAGTTTTGATTGTTGGATTGTTTGTTCTATTCTCTCAACACGAGATACGAAGGACTTGTTATCGGGGCGTCATCAGAGGCTGGTCTGGCTTCGGCACCAGCGGGCTGACCGCGTTCTGATCCCGTCCCGGCCGGTAGTTCGATCATCTCTCCCTGCGCGCTATCCGAATACGTGAAGATCAGGTCCTTTGCGGGGAATCCGGCCAGCGCCAGATCCTGATCCTGCCGCCATTTCACAGCGATCGACTTTTTGCCGTAGAGTTCTCCGATGATGCGGCGATGGGCTGTGGCAAACTCATCGAGCGTCTGCCGTCCATCCTGGCTTTTACCCTCCAGCACATTCATATGGCCGGAGAAGGCCACGAGGCTGTGTTCGATGAGAGGGTAGAGCGTGACGCCGGCTCCATCGGGCAGGGGATTGCCCAGGCGCCAGTCATCGGGATACCGGACGGAAAAGCCGAACCGGGCATTCGTGTAGAGTTTCCATCCCCTCGTGTCGTCGTCCGGCGCCGCAGCAAAGGAAGCCCGGGCGCTTATGTCAAAGCCCATCACCATCGTCAAGAGAAGAGATATCCAGATCATTCGAGTTCTCCCGAGATCACAACCTTCTGAAGCTGGTCGGCGGCGTTTGCGTACTGCGCCACTCGTCACCTGTCGATCGAATGATGAGCGGGGCGTCCGGCTATTGCAGTGACCGGGCACAACGGAATCCAATGGTAGCGGCCCGCCGATCCGGTCCGGCGCCGCTTCTTGTCGCTGTTCGCAGCATCACCGGTTCGCTCTTCCAGGATCCTCCGCGCACAACTTTGTAGCGGCCGGAATTCGGCCCGCGCGGATTACGCTCCGGCAGCGTCGCATAGTAATCGATTCCAAACCAATCTTCGACCCACTCGGCGGCATTCCCCGCCATATGGTGGAGCCCATAGGGGCTCCGGCCTTCTTCACCGGTTTCAACCGGGGCGACGATGGGAATCTCATGGACATGGTACTGGCCGAACTTCGCCAGTTCCGGCGTGGGAGGCTGCTGTCCCCAGGGAAAGAGATTGCCGCGGTCTCCCCGCGCAGCTTTTTCCCACTCGGCTTCTCTCGGCAGCCGCTTGCCCTGCGCGCGGCAGAATTCCGAGGCTTCCGGCCATGTCGCGTAAAGTGCCGGCCAGCGGGCGAGTGTTTCAGGCTGGGCGGCATGGATGGTTGTCATGTGGTCGATCAGCTTGCGCATTTCCTCAGGAACGGGACGTTGCTGCTGCCGCAACCATTGGAGATACTCTCCGAGACTCACCTCATCGCGATCGATCTCGAACGAGTCGAGCCAGACTCGGCGCTGTGGCTGCTCAGTGTCGTCGTATTGGGTTTCAAGGCTGAACGACCCCTCACTCATACGGGCCGTACCCATGAGAAAGGGGCCCTTGGCGACGGTGAGCATCGGGGAGCCGTGGGCGAGCGCGGCAATCGTCTCGGCCGGTCCCTGCTTGTCAAGCGCCGCCACTGCCGGGGGATTCGCTTGAACGGTTCCCATGTATGCCGCGATGAGGATAGGGACGAGGATATGACAGAGTGTCCATCGCATAGCTCTCTGTACCGATAACTTCGGCCGGGAGTCAATGGCCGGAGGCCCATGACGATTTTCTCCCCCGAGATCGATTA
>JABMDG010000455.1 GCA_015904045.1 Nitrospira sp. | reverse complement strand
GATGCCCAAGAGCAGATCTCGCACACAGCCGCCGACGACAAAGAGCGACACTCCGGATCGGTCAGCCAATTGCCCGGCTTCTTCTAGCAGCGTGACCAGGTGATGGGGCAAACGACTCCGGAACAGTCCTCTGACGTTGCGGTGCGGCCCTCCGATCTCAGCCTCGGTCGAGCTGGGGCGCAGGGTTTTCATTCTGGCGCTTTTCAGCACGTCGTCGTGCAAGGTCCGCAGCAAATCTGTTCTGGTAATGACACCGACAACCTTGGCGTCTTTGATGACCGGAACAAACCGCTGGTTCCGCTCAATCATCGCGAGTTCAACGTCGTGGAACGATGTTTCCGGCTGCGCCTGATACGCGTCGGTCTGCATGATCTCCCGCACCGCCATTTTGCCGAGCCGATGAAACAGCGCCTTTTGAATCAACTCCCGGCTGATCAGTCCGGCATAGTGGTCCTGCTCATCCACGATCGGAAACACATTGAGTCCATAGGCAGTCATCCGTTGCCCGGCCTCCGCGACAGCTGTATCCGTCTCAATCGCTTTCACCGGACGAGTCATGACGTCCTGGGCCAACAGGGTCGGGCGATAGTGGGTGGTCAGCAGCCGGACCAGTTTCTCTTTGACCTCCGCAAGCGGCCGCCCTTTCACCGTGGCAGCCGCCGCTACGGCATGGCCCCCGCCTCCGAACTCCCTCGCGATCCACCCGACGTCGATCTCGGGCCTGCGGCTTCTCCCGATCACTTCGACTCGATCCTCCATCATGACCGCTACTACAACGGCATCGACTCCCTGCAACTCGGCAAGGATATGCACCACACCAGCCGCTTCTCCACGGCAACGGTCGATCGTGCTGGTCGCCACCAGGACCTTCCGGCCTTCCAGGTAATGCACTTCGCTGTGTTCCAAGAAATCGTTCAGCAGCGTGATCGCATCGGGATCGAGGTGACGGCGCAAGGTGTCCGTTACCATATTCAGATCCGCGCCGGCGCCGACCAGAAAGGCGCCAGCCTTGAAATCCCGGCTTGTTGTGGACGGAAAGGCAAACGATCCGGTTTCTTCATACAGGCCCAAGGCCATCACCGTTGCTTCGAAGGGCATGACCGGAATCTGTCGTTGTCGGAGTTGTTCGACGAGAATGGTTATGGTAGCCCCGACCTGCTGGATGACGGATTGTTTGGCGCGTCCCGCACAGACCGAGTCGGTTTCGACATGGTGATCGAACACAACGACCTCGACGGACGGATTGTCGAGACAGGCCTTGAGCGCGCCGATCCTGTCTGGCTCTTGGGTATCGACGAGCACCAGTCGGGTGACCTGTGCCAGATCAATGTCCTTCAGTCTTGTGATATCGAGGTCGTGAACGGCGAGAAAATTCCGCAGCGTTTCCTGACCGCCGGCTGGAATGACCAGCTTGGCCTCCGGAAAGAGTTTGCGCGCCGCAACCATGGAGGCCAGGCCATCGAAATCCGCATTGCTGTGGGTGGCGATGACGTCCATGCAGGCATTCTAGCAGGGTCTTCGCCTTCAAGGAATGCGGGTGACGTCGGCATTCAGTGCACCCCTCACAAAACAAATGAGGCGTTCAGAACCCCTGTCCCAAACGCCTCACCCTGACTCCATTCGCCCGGCCAAGAATCAGCGATGCCGATTGCCTTGCCGGTCGTGTTTCTCGCGCGCAATGTTTCGAGAAGCCCGATTCTGAGCCGCGCCGATCCGAGCCCGTTCCCGTGCAGTGACGACTCCGTCCGCCTTTGCCCTATTCTCCATGCGATCGATGCGGTTTTGTTGCCGCTCCAGACGCTTGGCCTCTCGCGGATTCAGTTGCCCGCTCTCAACTCCCTGGTCGATCCGCTGTTCTTGATTCATTTGCCGTTGATCGATAACAGGCGTGTCGGCTTGTGCATATGCAGTTCCCCCGGTTGCCAAAAGAACGCTGCTAATTGCCAACAACTTCTTCATCATAATAGAGGCCTCCCTATATCTGGATGTTCTGCTTCCATCTTTGTAGGCGGCCGGTAGCCCCGGTGTTTCCACCTGGCGGCATCACCGTTTTCGCACTGTGGCAAATGTATCAGGCAGGTCGGGAATCGTCCATCGTTCGATCAGTTTCCAGCGGTGAGATATGAGGGGCCCTACGGGATGAATCACCTGATCCGGCTAGTCTCGCCCGTGGCCGGAACGGTCTGGCCGCTCGGAACGCTCCACCCGTTCCGGTTTATCGGGCCGGTCGGCACGTTCCACCTTGTCGGGACGGTCGATCCGATCCTGCCGGTCACTTCCCCCGGACCGGTCTTGGCGATCGGACCGGTCGCGCCCGGAATCGCTCCGATCGCCACGGCTGCCTCGCTCTCCACGATCGCCACGCTCACCCCGGTCACCGTCCCCGGACCCGCTCCGGTCCTCACGGAACAACTTGTCGCTGCGTTCACCACGGCTCACCTGTTCGCGCAGCTGTTGCAGACTGGCGCGGCCTTCTTCGAAATCCGAGCCGCGCCGCTTCACTTCCCGGCCAAGGTCCAGCAATTCCGAGGCGCGGTAGCCTTGGCGAATCCCCTCTCCTACCAAGGCGGTCCCTTCCTTGGAAGGAATCCGGCCTTCTTTCATGACCGCCAAACCCTTGGCGCCGGCCGCCAACTCTTCCTGCGTCGCTTTATGTCGGGCGTCTTGCGACAACCGGCTTAGCTCTCGCACCTCGTCCTTCGTGGCTCCTCGTGCCAAGGCTTCCGCCATCGTCTCCAGCGCGCGCTGCCGGTTCCCCTCCGTCATGCCACGCGCTTTGGCTTCTTCCAAGACTTCATGTGCCGCTTCAAGCCGAGAGGTCATCTGCCGAAGCACCGGATCGATGCGCTGGGGTTCGACCCCCTTCGCCAGACCTTCCTTCACCTTGTTCAGCAACGATTCGGTGGGAAGCCCCCTCTCTCCGGCTTTGCTGACTTGATCCAGCAAGG
>JABMDG010000454.1 GCA_015904045.1 Nitrospira sp. | reverse complement strand
GCTCCACTGCGCCATAGTCGAATGCCTTCAGCGACACGCCGCGTTTCACGCCCTTGCCTTTGATGATGTCCTGCACCGCCTTCAGCTTGTAGTCGTCGTCCGACACGACCACGAGCTCCTTTTCCTTCTCCTTTAGTGTAATCTCCGTCTTCGTATCCTTAAAATCGAAACGCTGCTTGATCTCCTTCGTCGCTTGATCCAGCGCGTTCTTCAACTCCTGCATATTCACTTCCGACACCACATCGAACGAATACTGATCCGCCACAGTCCCCTCCTTTTTATCCCGCCTCTCTCAAGGGCCGCTTAGTCGGTCTCCCACTGCGCAATCTTCCCCTCACTGGAATGGCACCTGTGATTGGTTCCACTGCGCACGTCGAGGGAGCACCGCCCACAATATAAAAATACGATCATTCCTGCGTGCGCACTCGGTGAGCAAGGAACCTATCCGGGTGCCGTTCCACTCCCACACTCCCTCAGCAACACCCCGTCCCATGCGGCAACTTGAACCCCTTCTCCTCGTCACAGCGAATCGCCGTTTGCATCCGCCCCGCCGTCCCTCCGCCTGCCTTCACCACCACTTCACTGCTCGTAAACGGCCTTTTCAGGACCACATATCCGTACCACTGTCGCAGGCTGTCGCTCAAGACGATCACCCCCAGCACCGCCACCACAGCCACCAGCACCGCGTCGAGATACAAGGCAAACGCCTGTCCCGCCGCCAGCGCCCCCGCCTTTTTCAAGAACATCCAGAACATTTCATACGAACCGGTCAGCGTGATTACCCCCACAAAAAGCATCGGCACCGCCGTCACCCACAGATAGGGCGACTTCCACATCTTGATCAGCACCGTCGTCCCGATGCAGAGCGCCAGCGTACCGAGCAGTTGATTCGCCGCGCCGAACATCGGCCAGATCGTCGAGATGCTTCCCGTCCCGATTAAATAACTCCAGGCCCCCACGACCACTCCGCTGCTCAGCAGTACGCCGGGCAGCCAATTGATCCGGCGAAACGGCACATACACACGCCCCGCCATTTCCTGGATGAGATAGCGCGCCACGCGCGTTCCCGTATCGATCGTCGTCAGAATAAAGAGCGCCTCGAAGACGAGCGCAAACTGATACCAATAGGCCATCAATCCCGACATGCCGGGAAGCGCCGCAAAGATCGACGCCATGCCGACCGCCAACGACACGGCGCCGCCGGGGCGTCCCGCCACATCCACTTCGACCATCTGAGACAGTTCCGCGATCCGCGCCGGCGCAAAGCCCATCGCCAACAGCGCCTCCGCCGAAAGCGTGGTGTTGATCGCCAGATAATCGCCGGGTATCAGCACCGAGGCCGCAATCAGCGCCATCACGCCGACGAAACTTTCCAAGAGCATCGCCGCATAGCCCACCACCGCCTGCGACTCCTGCTCGATCATCTTCGGCGTCGTCCCGGATGAGACCAGCGAGTGGAAGCCCGACACGGCCCCGCAGGCGATCGTGATGAAGAGAAAGGGGAAGAGCGTGCCCGGAATAATCGGTCCTCCACCGTCCGCGAAGGCCGTCACGCGCGGCATTTCAATGGTGGGCGCCATGAGAATTACTCCAAAGCCGAGCAGAAACACCACGCCCAGCTTCATAAACGTGCTCAAATAGCCGCGCGGCACTAGGAGCATCCAGCCCGGCAGCACTGAGGCCAGAAAGCCGTAGCCGGCCAGCAACCACACCAATGCCGTCCGGTCGAACTCAAACAACCAGGCATAGGCCGACTGCGCGACGACACGGCCAAATAACACGGCGGCGATCAACAGGACCACGCCTAGAATCGACACTTCCATCACCGCGCCGGGACGAAACTTTTGGAGATAAAATCCCATGATCAGCCCGATGGGGATCGTCATCGCAATTGTGAATGTCCCCCACGCGTTGTGGTACAGCGCGTTCACCACCGCGAAGCCAAGGCCCGCCAATGCCACGACCACGATGAAGAGCACCGACACCGCCGTCGCCGTTCCGGTGACCGAGCCGAGTTCGTCATGCGCGATCTCAGGCAACGAACGGCCGTTGCGCCGCATCGAAGCCACTAAAATGATGAAGTCCTGCACCGCCCCCGCTATCACCGCGCCGATCACCAACCAAAGAAACCCGGGCATGAATCCGTACTGCGCCGCCAGCACCGGTCCGAGCAAGGGACCGGCTCCAGCAATCGCCGCGAAGTGATGGCCGAACAGCACAACCTTGTTGGTGGGATGAAAATTGACCCCGTCGTTCAACCGGACAGCGGGCGTGACGTGCTGATTATTGAGTTCTACGACCTGCCTGGCGATCCAGCGGCCATAAAACCGGTAGGCCAAGGTGTAGATACACCCCGCCGCCACCACCAGCCAGAGCCCATTTACTTTTTCATGAGGGTTGACGAACCCGGCCACAAAGGCGAGTGCGACGGCACCGAGGACGGCGAGTAGCACCCAGAGCAGATTCACAGCCGCTTTCATGCGCGGCATCCTATCATAGTCTGCGGACAAGACACCC
>JABMDG010000453.1 GCA_015904045.1 Nitrospira sp. | reverse complement strand
ATTTTCGAACGGTTCTATCAGGGCCGCACGAAGGCGAAAAATGCCTCCGCAGGCAGCGGGCTGGGACTTGCGCTGGCCAAGAAGGTCGTGGAGGCGCACGAGGGAAGAATTTGGATTGAAAGTGAAATCAAGAAGGGAACGACTGTACGGTTTGTCCTACGGTTGGCAAAACAGGGAAAGGTAAAGGGCGAATGAAACGATGCTTCACACAGGCCCTGTTGTGCTTCTCACAGGTCTTGTTTCTCGGGGGGTGCGCCTCCTGGACGTCACCCGTTGCGCTCGATCGGCCCTATTTCGTGACGGATCTGGCCGAATCGAAGTCATTTCAAGCGCTTGCAAGGAAGCAAGAGGGCGTCGTGGCCAAGTGCGCTGAAACCAACTCCTGCGATCATGCGTACTTCATGAGAGCCTTGATTGGCCTGTACGAAAGCCGCGAAGTCGCGGAGAAATATTTCGGGAAAGTCCTGGCGATTACTCCAAGAGGCCAGTTAGCCGCCTCAAGCAAGGCGTGGATGGACCTGTTACACATGCATCCGTCTCCCAGCACGATTTCATGGATCGATGCCATTGTGGGTTGGCCTGCCATTTGGAGGGCCAATGGCTCGTTGGGCCAGGCTGCTGACCGGTTGGTGCGGGACTTGCTTGATAGGGAAGTACTCCTTCAGCAGATACGCTCAATGAAGGAGGGAGATTTTCAGACGGTTGAGGCATTGCAGCGGGAACTCGCTGAGCGGGACCGGAAGATCGAGTCGCTCTCGAAGGGACAGGGACGATCTGATCCGCCCTCCGTGCAGACCTTGCAGAAACAGCTGGCGGAGCGGGAACGCAAGATTGAAGAACTGTCGACCCAACTGGAAGCTTTGAAACGAATCGATCAGGAAATGAGAGAAAAAGTGCGCCCGATTCGTCCTCCGTCGACGGTGGCGCCGATCCCGGTACCGGACACGATGCCGTAACGCTATCTGGAAGGAATACCATGGAACAGGAACACATTCTGGTTGTCGATGATGATGAGGGGCTGCTGCACCTGTTGAAGATGCGGCTCTCCGCGATGGGATTTGCCGTGACTCCATGCACCACCGGGCAGGAAGCCGTCGGAGCAGCCAAGAAGAGGATGTTCGACTTGGCGATTACCGATCTGCGCCTGCGCGGCGAGGACGGACTGGACGTGACCGAGGAACTGTTGCGCATCCTTCCCGGTCTGCCGATCATCATTCTCACCGCCCACGGCAGCATCCCCAACGCAGTTGAGGCGATGCAGCGCGGCGCGTTCGGCTACTTGACGAAGCCGTTCGATGACAAAGAACTCAAGGCCACGATCGAAAAGGCACTTGCGCAACAACGGATGAGCCGGGAAATTCAGCGCCTCAAATCACTGGTCAAGGAACTCTACGGGCTCGAAAACGTCGTGGCGCGAAGTCCGGCGATGCAGCGGCTGTTTCAACAGGTTGCGCAAGTGTCCGATTCGGACGCGACCATTTTGCTCTTCGGCGAGACCGGGACCGGGAAGGAAGTCATGGCCCGGGTCATTCATGCCAACAGCCGGCGGAGTAAGGGGCCGTTCGTCGCGCTCAACTGCGCCGCGATTCCGGAAACGCTGTTTGAAAGCGAGCTGTTCGGGCACGTGAAAGGCGCCTTCACCAGCGCGCTCGGTGCCAAGCGCGGGCTCTTTCAGATGGCCAACGGGGGCACCCTCTTTTTAGACGAGATCGGCGAAATGCCGCTGGCGATGCAAGTCAAGTTGCTGCGGGCGGTGCAGGAACGGGAAGTGCGTGAGGTGGGTTCGGAGATCACGTCCAAGGTGGACGTGCGCATCATTGCCGCCACGAATAAAGATCTTGGCGAAGCGGTCAAGCAAGGCACGTTCCGCAACGATTTGTTCTACCGGATCTCGGTCGTGCCCTTGTTCATACCGCCGTTGCGCGACCGCCGCGACGACATTCCGTTGCTGGCGCAGCACTTCCTCAAGCTCAGCGTCAAGCGGGCGAACAAGGAGGTGAAGGGATTCACGCCGGCCGCGCTGAATCGACTGATAGCGAACCCCTGGCCCGGCAATGTGCGGGAGTTGGAAAACGCCGTCGAGAAAGCCGTGGTCATGTCCCGCCAGGACATGCTGACACCGGATCTGTTGCCGGCGATCGGCGTGTCACACGAGCCCTCGCTCAAGCCGCTCACCGAAGCCAAGGAAGACTTTGAACGGACGTATTTGAAGAACGTGCTCCAGCTGACCGGTGGCAATATTTCCCGTGCGGCCCAATTTGCCGGACGGTATCGGGCGGACTTCTACAAGATGCTCAGGAAATACGGGCTCCATCCGTCGACGACGAAAGGGAAGCCCGAACCGGAATTGGAGGAGCTCGAAGACGAAGCGGATCTCACCGAAGCGGAGCGATAATGGTCACGGTTCCGGCACCGCGTTTGCCAGGGTTGCCCTCCGGTATTGGTCGGGTGCTATAATTCCGCCTCCCGTGCTGTGAATCTTAACAAGGAGGGCACAACATGACCGGGAACCGGCAGGAAAATCGGCGTGGCGGAAAAATGATGTTGATTGCAGCGGTGCTCAGCGTGGGGATGGCCGTGGTTGCGAATCCAGCGAGTGCCGAGGAGCCGGCGTCGGTCGATTCGAAGACCGTAGGACTCCAAGCTGCGAGCTGGTTACTTACCGTCCCCTATGGCGCCGTGAAATCAGCCTATGCCTTGAGCGGTGGCATGGTCGGTGGCCTCGCCTGGGTGGCTACGGGGGGAAACATCGAACCCGCCAAGGGCGTCTGGGTTCCGTCAATGACCGGTGATTACATCGTGCAGCCGGAAAACCTCACGGGTGAAAAGCGGCTGCAGTTCGTGGGGCCGGCCTCCGGCGGATAAGGAATTTGCGGCGACGAAGAGTCGGCGGGGCGCAGGCTGAAAAGATAAGCGGTGGTGTGTATCCGGCGGTCAATTGCGTGGAG
>JABMDG010000452.1 GCA_015904045.1 Nitrospira sp. | reverse complement strand
GCACCCTTTACGTTCGAATGGGCAAAGGTTCGGGAGTCGCTTGGGGTGCATCCTGTTCCGGTTCCGTGAGTCGTGTAGTTGTCGGCAGGCGCATAGGATTCACGGAAGAGAAAAAAAGTTCTGGCACTCTTTTCTAATTCGTCTATAATCACTCCTGCTGGTTCAGCGTTATGGTGCATTTACTCATCCATCATAAAGGAGGAAGCGGCATGAAGAAGCTGGTAATGCTTACAGTGGCAGCGGCATTTGCGATGCAGGGCGGGCTCGTGTTGGCGGCAGGTACGCCGGACACGGGGCCTGGCTGCGGGTTAGGCAAGGTGATGTGGCAGAATTACCCCAATGCCAAGACCAAAGGGTCGCAGATTTTGATGGCGACGACCAATGGTTCATTTGGGTCTCAGACGTTCGGGATGTCTACGGGGACCTTGGGTTGCACGGATGATGGCCGGGTGTGGGCCGAACAGAAGGCTACCATGTTTGCAGAGCTGAACGCCGATGCGCTGGCTCAGGAGATGGCCCAGGGGCGCGGGGAGCATCTGGCCTCGATGGCCACGCTCTTGGGAGTGCCCCAGCAGCACCACGCCGCCTTCTTCGGGATGGCACAAGCACAGTATACGTCGCTCGCTCAAGGGAGTGACCTGTCCGGCAGTGCGATGGTCAAGGCGTTGAACGAAGGGATTGCCGCCGATCCTGCCTTGGCAAAGGTCGCGTTGAACTAGTCGGTTTTCGTTGAGGGGCCTCCATCATTCGGTGGAGGCCCCTTTCTCTCTCTACCTGCTGTAGTGATCCACATTCTGTTTACGCTCATCGTTTTTTTCAGTATCCCAACCCACGGTCTCGCCGATCCCGGTTCTCATGCGTATCAGCAAGAATTGGTCGAGCGGGCACGGCAGGCCCGTTTGGCCGACGAACGGGAATGGCATCTCTTGCTCCATTATCAACCAAATCTCTTGGGAGGGGTGGCGAGTGAGGAAGATGACCCGGGATTTTTTCTATCACCCCGGGGCAAAGACGATCCGCAGGCGGAGCTTGACGCGACGATCGTGCAGTTGTTCTCAGCCGATCCGGTCGGCCGTTCGAAACAGCCGGCGCAATGCGCCTTCATCGCCCGGTATCACTGGCTGAAGGAGCGACTGCAATTCGATCCTGAGCGGCTGATGCCGGTGTCCTGCGGCCGGTTTGATCGCTGGCTGGCCGAGATGAACCCCCAGGGAGTCAGCCTGATCTTTCCCGCGGCTTTCCTGAACAATCCCGCCTCCATGTTCGGCCACACCTTTTTGCGGATCGACCAGAAGGGGCAAACGGAGCAGACGCGACTCCTCGCGTACACGATCGACTACGCCGCGGACGTGCCGCCCGGTGCCGGCATCGAATACGCGTATTTGGGGATTTTCGGAGGCTACAAGGGGTTCTTTTCCACACCTCCCTATTACCTGAAAGTCCAAAGTTACCGCGACATCGAGAATCGGGACATGTGGGAATATCCCCTCAACCTGACAGCCGCCCAGATTGACCGGCTGCTGATGCACGCGTGGGAGATGGGCAACGCCTACTTCGACTATTTCTTTTTCAAGGAAAATTGCTCGTATCATATTCTGTCCCTCTTAGAATACGCCAACCCCGACCTGCATTTACGAGACCGATTCTATCTCTGGACCATTCCGGCCGACACGGTCCGAGCCATCGTGGACTCTCCGGGGTTGGCGGGTACACCCGTCTACCGGCCTTCCCGCAGTACGATCATTAAGCGGAAGCGGATTCTGCTGACGGATGAAGAAGCGGCACTGTCGAACCGCATCATGACTAATCCAGACATGATCGGAGACGCCGCCTTCGCTGCCCTGCCTGTGAAGCGGCAGGCCTTCGTCCTCGATGTCGCCTCGGATTATCTTCGCTACAAAGGGGAAACCGACGATCCGGAAGT
>JABMDG010000451.1 GCA_015904045.1 Nitrospira sp. | reverse complement strand
ATCTCGGAAGTCGCAACGAAAGTCCGGATGGAGCTTCAGCTTGTACTTTTTCGTCAGTTTCCGACGGACTTCCTGGATCTGTGTCGCGTCACGGACCATGAGCCCAAAATGCTTCGTGCGGTCCGGCTGCAAGTTCTCGACCTCGAAAATCGCCATGAACTGATGTTCGCCCAGCTTGCACCAGGCCGCCCCTTCCCCGCCCTTGAGCATCTTCAGACCGAACACATCCGAGTAAAACTTCACGGCCCTCTTAGCATCAGTGACTTCGATCACAACATGGTTACAACCATAGACTTGCACTGCCATCGCGCCTCTCCTCCCTATGAAGAACCAGCGGTGGAAGTGAGGCCTGGCCGAACTTTCTCGACGGCTGCGAGGAACACTTCCACAGGCTGGGCACCGGAAATTCTATACGTCTTGTCGATGACAAAGTACGGCACCCCTCTGATGCCTAATTTGTGGCCGACCAATTCTTCCGCCTTGACCTCTGCCACGCCCTCTTCGCTCTCAAGAAACTGACCGGCTTTCAGGCCAACTCGTTCGGACAATTGTGCGAGCACCGGCGTGGAACCAATATCAAGCCCTTCTTCAAAATACCCTTTAAACAGCTGCTCAGTCATCGCATCCTGACAGCCTTGTTGCCCGGCATACCAAATCAGCCGATGGGCCAGGAAGGTGTTCGGTGTCCTGGTGATCTTCTGAAAAGCAAACGCGATCTGCTCAGATTGCCCTGCCTCCAACAAGCGCTGTTGCATTTCATCAAGAACACTCAGACTGCCAAACTTGGTTTCCAGATAGACCGTCCGATCCATTCCGTTTCTGGGCATCGTCGGATTCAATTGAAACGGCCGCCAGATCATCTCTACATCGACCCTACCGCCCACCTGTTGCAACGCTCGTTCAAGCCGCCGTTTGCCCACATAGCACCAGGGACAGATCACATCAGAGTACACATCGATGGTGAGCGCTGCATCCTGGCTATTCATACGCTTCACGAACGCCGAATAACGAGATCATGACAGATGCCCCATCTTGCCCGCTTGATAATCGTTCACCGCTTGCACAAGTTCTGCTTTGGTGTTCATCACAAACGGGCCGTACCGGGCTACCGGCTCGTTGATCGGCTCGCCGGCCAGCACGAGCAGACTCGTATCGGTCGCACCCACAATCGTGATGAACTCCCCTGTCCGTGCGAGACGGGCCAACTCTGCTTCTTTCACCGGCCCAGATCCGTTAACGGAAACCTCACCCTGCAGCACAAAAACCGCTGTATTGAAACTCGACGGTACCGTGATCTCCACCATCGATCCGCCCTTCAAGCGTACATCGTAGAGATGAATCGGCGTAAAGGTCTTGGCCGGCCCCTTGATGCCGCGAAACTCTCCGGCAATCACACGTAGATGTCCTGCCCCGCCGCCAAGTTCGACCGCGGGGATATCTGCCTTCAGCAATGTCTGATAGCCGGGGCTGGACATCTTGTGTGCCTTTGGCAGATTCACCCAGAGTTGGACGGCGTGAAAGGCGCCGCCCTTTTTCGCCCATTCTTTCTCATGCATTTCTTCATGCACGATGCCGGAGGCGGCAGTCATCCATTGCACATCGCCTGATCCGATTATGCCGCCGCCGCCGGTTGAATCCCGATGCGCCACGACGCCGTCATAGACGATGGTCACGGTTTCGAACCCGCGATGCGGGTGTTCGCCCACACCGCGCGGGCTGTCGGTCGGATCAAACGTCTCGGGGCCTGCATAATCCAACAAGAGAAACGGGGAAAGCTGCTCCCCCACGGTATTCCCAGGAATGAGATTGCGAACGGGAAACCCGTCGCCCACCCAATGGCGGGAGCCGTGCTGGTGAATCTCGACAACTGTTTTGTCAGCCACAGTAGAGATATTCATGACAAAGCCCTCCTTACACCATATCCGCTAACGCTTCCGACAGGGTGATCGTCCCACGCACGAGTTTGTCGGGCGTCTCATACCCGACCGCTCCTGTCGAAAACGAGGTATACATTTCTTCAAACAGTTGAGCCGCCTCGTCGGAAAATCCAAAGGACTTGAACGTCGGCACGACAGCACTCAATGGCGCATGCTGGACCGTTACTGCTTTACTGAGAAGGTGGCCAAGGACCTCCGCAACTTGAGCGGGACTGTATTCTTCGGGACCCGCCATTTCCACGATCTTTCGCCCTTGCCCACCGGCCAGCAATTGCTCCGCCCCGACTCTGCCGA
>JABMDG010000450.1 GCA_015904045.1 Nitrospira sp. | reverse complement strand
CCTGCCATCGCCCATGGCCCCGGACGTCCGGTAAGGTCACCGCGCACAACCTCCCGGCCGGTCCGCCCCCATGGTCATCAACATTGAAACCTTGGAAACCGTTGCGCAACGCACGAAACGAAGCCCATCCGCTTTCGTCCTCCAAGCAGAGCAAGCGGCGGCCAGTCACGTCGACCACGAAGCCGCGAAAGCGGACGATCCTATCGAGCGCCGTTCCGTCGGCTACGCAGACCGCGCGGATCTTTACGTCATCACCGGCAAGAGCGATCTCTGTCTTGCTCCGACAGGTGACCGACGGAGTCCATTCGAGGGCGATAGATTCCAGGCCTGATTTCAGCACGATCGGGAACCGGCGCTTAGAGACACGAAGATACCGCTGTAAGGGTTCGTCCCCATACCCTGACGAAAACCAGGACGCATTCAGGAGTGGACGCAGCTCGGGCGGTAATGCGGGGGTCCATCCTGCAGGAAGCCGCACACCGTTCCGATGGATCACAAGTTGGGGATACGGCTGACTGACGTTGATCACGATTTCATAGGTTGATCCAGGGAGACCGTCCCCATTCCGCGAGGAGGTCGTCCCCTTGATGGAACCTGTCTCGGCAAGGTCGCCGAGCAACTCAAGGCGAAGCGCGGCCAGGTGCACTTGTTGCCGATCCGACAATGGGACCGTCTCGGGTGACAGCAGATGTTTAGTAGCAAAGCAGGCGCAAAGGACATGTTTGCACAGCCGATCAAAATCCCAGGCCGGACAGTCACAGAAAGAAGAAAGAAACCCGTCGTCGAGAGAAAAGAGAACCTCATACAGGCTGGTTCCCTGCACCTGCGCCGTGAGCGTGGCGCCGTCCCTACCCCAGACATAGTGCTGAAGTCGCTGCTGCTGGTAATAGTCATATCCCCTGAGCACTGTCTCTTTAGGGGCCATCGTATACAGATCGTTGACGGCGAGAGCGCGAAATGCGGCAACAAGGGCTGCCGAGGCGGGCGTAGGAGTGAAGGGGCTCTCCTTAGATTCAGAAAGGGGGCCACCCCCCCTCCTGCGACGGAACGCAGGCGTCTTACTCATGGTGCGACACTATAGCGACCGGGAGAGAGCCTCATCAAGCAGCGTTGGATGATTGCTCGCGCAGCTGCATATGGACGGTTGCAGGAGAAGTGCTCAAGAATACTGTGGGTTAAATTTCTCCTTCACGACTTCCAGCACTTTCCTCGCTGCGTCGTTCGCGGAAAGCTTCGTTGTATCTATGACCACTTCGGGATGGACCGGCGCTTCGTAGGGATCGTGCAACCCCGGCACGGTCGAGGATTCTCCCTGTTGGCCTCGCTGATAGGTCCCCTTGTAGTCACGCTGCATAGCCAGTTCCAACGGACACTCCACGGCGACCTCGATGAACTGAGGAATCAGGCTGCGGGCAAAGTCGCGATACGCCCGCCTGTTGGCTGTTGCATCGAGGAGGACGGTGACCCCATGAGCGACCAGCCTTGCACCCATGAACGCGAGTGAACGATAGAACAGATCCCGTTCTGCAACACTGTACGTCGGATGAGGTGTCAAGATTCTGCGGACCACATCCGATTCGAGTACTTCGACAGAACCAATCTCTTCAAGCTTTGGCTTTAGCGCGGCTGCAATCGTACTCTTTCCGGACGCAGGCAGCCCAGTGAGCCAGATGGCGAAAGCCTTTGATGTGGCATCAATCATCATGGGTGAGCCAGCAAGAATAGACATGGGCGTTCGGTCGATTGAGGCAGACCGCTAGCGAGTGGCGGACTCTATAGTCCACAATACTCATTCACCTGTTCCGGCTCAAAGCGCGGCACATCAAGTACGTTTTCAATGAAACGGAAGAGGCTCCGTCGGATGTCGATCGACAGATTGGGATACCAGAGCGGGCTGGCCACGACCAGGCCGCGAAAGGCAAAGAACGGCGCAGCCGTTTCCGTAACTTCTTTGTCGCCGCTGACCTCCACATAGCTGTCCCAAAACAGTCGGAACAAGATCTCGAACGGCCCCTGGAGCTTGCCCCGGCTGATCAATGAGTTAAG
>JABMDG010000045.1 GCA_015904045.1 Nitrospira sp. | reverse complement strand
AGATCCCCGTTGCTCGCACCCAGCAACCCCGGGCGTACGACCAACTTTCGCACCGCGGCATTTGATTTAGACAGCGTGTACGGTGATGGGCCCGACGGGTCGCCGGAGTTGTATGACACGAGTTCGGGCGACATCAAGCTGCGCATAGAAGCCATTCCGGGCTCGGAGTTTGTCTCTCGCAAGGGAGCCGTCCGATTCGACCTTCCCCGTGACGCCGGCAATAACGCCGTTTTGGGAGACAGCCGAAACGACGAACATGTGGTCCTCGCTCAGTTCCACTTGGCGATGCTGCGTTTTCATAACGCCGTGGTCGACCAGCTGCGCGCAGATTCCGCCAATGCCGGCAAATCGCCCGAGCAGATCTTCAAGATGGCGCAGCGTCAGGTCCGCTGGCATTATCAATGGATCATCGTGCACGAATTTCTCCCGTTGACGATCGGACAAGCGCGTCTTGATGACATTCTCCAGAAAGGACTTCGCTACTATCGGGCATACGATACCTTCGACGGTCGACGGGACAAGCGGTTACGGAATCCGCAACTTCCCATCGAGTTCTCAGTCGCCGCCTACCGCTTCGGCCATTCACAAATTCGCCCGAGTTATCGGTTGAATTTCGGCCCGGATGGAGGCCAGCCATTCTTTGCATTTCTCTTCGACGATACGCAGGACCCCAATGACCCCGACCCCATCGACCTCCGCGGCGGAAAGCGTGCAGCGCGCCGGTTCGTCGATTGGCAAACGTTCTTCAATTTCGGCGACGGCAACTTCCGTCCGAACAAGAAGATCGACTCCAAACTGTCCAGCGTGGTGATGCTGCTTCCAGGTTCGCGTGGGCCGGCCCCGGGTCTTCCGTCCGACGGAGTCCAATCGCTGGCGTCGCGGAATCTCATGCGCCACGTCAATTTCGGAATCCCGTCAGGCCAGGCGATCGCCCGGAGAATGGGCGTTCCGGCCCTGAGCGCCGTGCAATTGGACATGCTCACGCCGTTCGGTATGGAGAAGCGCACGCCGCTGTGGTTTTATATTCTGAAAGAGGCGGAACTCATGGAAGATGGGCTTCGCCTGGGGCCGGTCGGAGGCCGCATTGTCGGTGAAGTGTTCGTCGGCCTGTTGAAAGCGGACGAATCTTCCTACCTGGCCGCGCAACCGGGCTGGACTCCGGTGCTGCCGGCCGCAACGCCCGGAGACTTTCGTATTACCGACATGCTGACGTTCGCGGGAGTGGTACCTCCGCTCAACTAGACATGCACCCACTGCGGTGAGGTAGAGAACCTGTTTCCCTACCTCACTGCTACATCTCGCCACGTGACCGGTCTTCACCGGATGCACCGGGCTTCGGGCAACGTCAATCCGTCATTCCACGCAAGGCGAGTGCCTCAGCCCTCACTTCTGCTTCCCTCACTCCATCCTGCCTATCTTGCGAGCAATCTGCGCAATCTCCTCCGGCCCCAGATCTCGCCATTTTCCCGGAGGGAGATCGCCCAACAGAATCGGCCCGATGGCGATTCGGATCAAACGCAGCGTGGGGTGCCCCACCGCAGCCGTCATGCGACGGACCTGCCGATTCATACCTTCGTACAGCGTGATTGCTATCCACGCGGTCGGCACATTCTTCCGAAACCTGATCGGCACCGGACGGTCCGGTATCGATGGCGCATCGGTGAGTACCCGGACCTGCGCAGGCCTCGTTCGGTGACCGCTCAACATCACACCGCTTTGCAAGCGACTCAAGGCGTCATCGGTCGGTTCGCGCTCGACCTGTGCCAGATAGATCTTCCCAAGCTTGTGCCTGGGATCAGTGATCCGATGCGCAAGCGCGCCATCAGACGTCAGAATCATCAGCCCTTCACTGTCCTGATCAAGCCGCCCCGCAGCATACACTCCCGGCACATCGATATAGTCCGACAAGGTCGGACGCCCGCCTGAATCGGTAAAGCACGGCAACACGCCGTAGGGTTTGTTGAGCGCAATCGTGCGGCACACCGGCATCGCCTTCACGACTGGCCTCTCGACTCTGCTTCCTCGATTCATCCGTAATCATTCCACATGCAATTGTTGAAAGACCCACTCCTGCCGGTCAGCCGATAATAGGAACAGCCAGCCGAGCAAGAAAGAGCACAGCCACTATATCATCGCTGTATGACGCCTCCTACAGTCGAGTCACACAAGAACCCCTGTTTCGCGTTGTAGCCGCAGACGAATCTGTCATTCCCTCGGCAACACAATGAGAATTAAGCAGTTCTTTTCAGGCAAATGTATGAGTCATCAGGCATCAAGTTTGCTCTCCTCAATGTGTTCCATTTGCTCTCATTCATAGGAGGAGACCATGCGATACCGATTACGTCATCGAACCGTGCCATTCCGGATGTCTGCGTTGGCACTGCTCTGCGCGGCAACCCTCGGAGGCTGCGTAAGCGCGGATACGCACAAGAAAGCGCTGGCTGAACTCGACGCAGCCAAGAAACTGACCGCGCAACAGCAACTCCAGCTCACCGGAATGCGCGAGTCGCTCGATCTGGAAGCCGCGCAACGGAAAGCCGCCGAAGAACAAGTCGCCGCATTGGCGAAAGAACGGGAAGACCTCCAATCACGGTCCGAACAGTTGAACGGCGAACTCACCAACGTGCGCAGTCAGATCACGGACCTTGAACAGAAACATGCGAGCGGCAGCGCATCCGCACAGGAAGAAATCACCAAGCTCCAGCAGCAAGCTGCAGCCATGGAAACCGAGGCCGCCGCAATCGCGAAAGAGCGCGAGGAACTGCGCCAGGAACAGGCGCGATTGGCTGCGAAACTTGAACAGGAGCAGGCCGCCAAAGCAGCGAAGGAAGCAGAGATCGCACGGCTGACGAAAACACAGGAGGAATTATCGAAGTCGCTCCAGGACGAAATCTCCAAGGGCAACATCACCATCCAGCAGGTGCGCGACCGGCTCACGATCAATATGGTGGACAGAGTGCTGTTCGACTCGGGCCAGGCGCAAGTGAAATCGGCCGGTCTGGATGTGCTGAAGCAGGTCAGCGATATTTTAAAAACCGTTTCGGACAAACAGATCCGGATCGAAGGCCACACCGACAATGTGCCCATCAGCGCAAAACTGAAAGGCCGCTTCAAGTCGAATTGGGAACTCTCGACGGCACGGGCCACCACCGTCGTACGCTATTTGATCGATCAAGGCAGTGTTGACCGCCAGCACCTCTCTGCAGTCGGCTACGCAGACACGCAACCGCACGCCTCCAATGACACTGAAGAGGGGCGCTCGGCCAACCGACGGATTGAGATCGTCCTCTACCCGAAGGATCTCAACGAAATCGCCGGCCAGACAAAGACCAGCGCGGCCACGCCGTAGTAAGAAGGAAGCGACCCACCGGAGGCGCGGGCAGTACAGCCTGCGCCTCCGGCCAAGCCTCGACCTGGCACACATCCTCCACACTCTAACCAATCGCGTTGAACAACCCGCCATCTTCGACCGCTAACTTCTTCCCATTCCTCGCTTCTGAAACTCAGATTCTTACGCACACCGGCTAAACCGGAGTTCGCATCAGGCACACCAAGATTTCCACTCTGTTTTGGCAGCGCATCAGTCATGCACCGATTACATTCTGTTTCCAGCATCTTCCCCCCCGTCGATAGGTTCTGTATGATGCAGCATTCCTTCATGTATTCAGATACCCGTGTGCACCTGTCCGGTGTATGCGGCATTGCTCACAGGAGAGGTCTCTATGCCATGTCGTGCACGGTCACTCGCGCTCCTCATCATTGGCCTCACCATAGCCGGCTGCGATACCGCCTACATGGCCGCCATGGAAAAAATGGGCTATGCCAAGCGTGACATTCTTAGCGACCGGGTCAAATCCGCGCGCGACGCCCAGGAAGACGCGAAGAAAGAGATTCAAAGCACACTGGAACAATTCGGCAACGTCGTCGCCTACGAAGGCGGCGATCTCGAAGCCGCCTATAAGAAGCTGCACGGCGAACTCGAGACGAGCGAGGACAGCGCCAAAGCGGTCCGGAAACGGATCGCCGACGTCGAAAACGTGGCCGATGCGCTCTTCTCGGAGTGGGAACGAGAACTCGGCCAATACTCCAGCGCCGACCTGCGGCGGAAGAGCCAGGCGAAGCTCACCCAAACCAAAAGCCGCTACAAAGAGATGCTTGGGGCGATGAAACGGGCCGAGCAGCGGATTGAACCGGTCCTCAAACCGCTGCGCGATCAAGTCCTTTATCTAAAGCACAATTTGAATGCACGGGCGTTATCCGCCATCAAAGGTGAGCTCGTCAAAGTGGACGCGCAGGTTGATCAGTTGGTCAAAGATATGAACCGTTCCATCGCCGAAGCCGACAAGTTCATTCAGTCGATGGAGAAGGAGTCGGACTGATTGTCCGGCCCGGAGGAGGACACCGATGCGTATCGAAGGCCAGCGCGAAAGCGACAATGTCGAAGATCGTCGCGGCATCGGCCCTGGCCGGATTGGAGGCAGAGGCCGCCTCGGCATCGGGACCATTGTTCTGGCGCTCGCCGTGAGTTACTTCACCGGAGCCGATCCCATGACCGTCCTGAATCTGCTCACCGGGGTCCAAGGCATGACCGAGGTCTCTGTTCCGTCTGAACCGGGACCGGTCGGCCCTCCACGCGACCAACTCGGCAAGTTTGCCTCCATCGTCCTTGCCGATACAGAAACCACCTGGCGTACTCTGCTTGGCCCTCGTTATGAAGACCCGCGCATGGTGCTCTTCACCGGTGCCGTCCAGTCTGCCTGCGGCACGGCCTCGTCAGCCGTGGGGCCATTCTATTGCCCGAGCGACCATCGCGTGTATCTAGATCTGACCTTCTTCGACGAAATGGAACATCGCCTTGGCGCATCCGGCGACTTCGCCCAGGCCTATGTTATTGCCCACGAAGTCGGCCACCATGTGCAAAATCTCCTCGGCTTCGCCGAAAAAGTCCACCGACTCAGGCGACAGGTGCCCGAGGCGGAAGCCAATGCGCTGTCGGTCCGAATGGAGCTGCAGGCCGATTGTTATGCCGGCGTCTGGGGCTACCACGCCAAACGAGAACGGAATGTGATCGAACCGGGCGATTTCGAAGAGGGGCTACGCGCAGCAGCGGCCATCGGGGACGACCGCTTGCAGAAGATGTCACGTGGCCAGGTCCAGCCTGAAAGCTGGACCCACGGCTCGTCTGAACAGCGAATGACCTGGCTCAAGCGCGGCCTCGAATCCGGAGACCCATCCACCTGTAACACGTTCGAAGCAGGCCGGTTATGAACGACGCAGCACGCGAACCTCAGGGTAGCCTCTTCAACAAGGCACTTGCCGGGATCCTGGCCGATCCTCCCTGGGCCGCCAAATCTTTCCTCGCCGCCGGCGCAACGACCGTTGCAGGACTCGGCGCCTGGCTCAATGACATGATGTCGCCGGCCATGGCCAGAGGCGGAGCCAGTTTTGTCGGAGGATTCTTGATCGGCTGGGCCCTCAGAAAAACCCTGATGATCGCGCTGATCATCACCGCATCATTGGCCGCGCTCATCGCAATCCTGAACACCACCGGCTGGATTCATCTGGATTGGGCCTTGATCGAAACGGATCTCTCCCGCACGTTTGATTGGGTTCGAGGCAATACCGAAGGCTTCACAGCAGTGCTGACCGGCTATCTGCCGTCAGCCGGCGCCGGAGCCGGCGGGATGCTGTTCGGATTTCGGAAGAAGTAAGAGCCTGGAAACGTTCACACGGCAAACCGTCATCCAGGCAAAGCTTGATACCAGCCGTTGGCTTGAGCCAATGAAACAGGGCAATCGAAAAGGTTGCTGATTCGTTGATTGATCAGCAGATCAGCCTTTCGTCCGTCGGCGACGATTTTCCCTTCCTTGAGCAACACCACCCGCTCAATCTCCGGCGGATGGACACCGCCGGCTAAGAGCTTGAGCAGGGTCGATTTACCGGCTCCGTTTGGACCGACAATCGCCGCATGTTCCCCCTCTTGCAGCGCAAACGAGAAATCTGAGAACACGCAGGTGTCACCCCGATAGACCGTTGCATGCTGGATATCAAGAATGGAGCAAGAGAGAGCTGTCGCGTTCCTCTCTTTGACAGGAGTGGTGACCGGCGCAGGGGCGGCAACTGGACCACCGACTTTCTTGCCGGCGCTGCGCGATTGTTCGAGACCGGCACGAGCCAATGCATCCACACGTTCATTCTCAGGATGACCGCTATGCCCCCTGACCCAATGCCATTCAAGCTTGTGACCGGAAGCCAGTGTATCGAGGCGACGCCACAGGTCCTCGTTCTTCACCGGTTCTTTCCCGGCGGTTTTCCAGCCTCGTTGCTTCCAACTATGAATCCATTCACTGATGCCCTTTTGGACATACTGCGAATCGGTATAGACCCGTGCTGTCACCGGCTCTGTAAGCGACTGCAATGCCTCAATGACCGCAAGCAATTCCATACGATTGTTTGTCGTGGCCGGCTCCCCTCCGCAATGTTCCGTCTCAATACTGCCTGCGCGCACCAAGACGCCCCAGCCTCCAGGGCCTGGATTTCCGCTACAGGCACCATCGGTATAGATGTCGATCATGTGGCCCTTCGTCTGATTCATTGAAACAGAAGATCAACCCGTGAGCCCAGGTTAGGCTTCGGCTGGATCAGGATTGAGTTTCGAGGCAGGTTTCTTCGCGCCCGGTACACCAGCCCGCTTGACCGAGCCGGCGATCTTCGGAGTCTTCGTGATCACATCCGTATTCTGGGCACGATGGAGCAGCGCATGGTCCATGAGGACAAGCGCCATCATGGCCTCGGAGATCGGTGTCGCGCGAATGCCGACGCAGGGATCGTGACGGCCGTTTGTTTCAACAATGACCGGATTGCCCTGCTTGTCGATCGACTTGCGCGGGATGCGAATACTGGATGTCGGCTTGATGCCGATCGTCACGACGATGTCTTGGCCTGTCGAGATGCCCCCGAGAATCCCGCCGGCGTGATTCGTAACAAAGCCTTCGGGTGTGAGTTCGTCGCCATGTTCTGACCCTCGCTGGGCAACCGACGCGAATCCTGAGCCGATCTCGACCGCCTTCACCGCATTGATGCTCATCATCGCCGCAGCCAAATCCGAATCCAGCCTGGCATAGACCGGTGCGCCCCAGCCGACCGGCACCTGTTCAGCAATCGTGGTGATCTTGGCCCCGACGGAATCACCGGCCTTGCGCAGATCGTCCATGAATGATTCGAGCTTCGCGATCAACCCCGTATTGGCGGCGAAGAAGGGATTGGAGCCGACGCCGTCCCAGCTCTGGAACGGCACGTCGATCGGCCCAAGCCCGCTCAAATAGCCGCGGATGACGACGCCGTGCTTCTCCGCAAGCCACTTCCTGGCAATCGCCGCAGCGGCGACGCGGACGGCCGTTTCTCGCGCGGACGATCGGCCTCCCCCCCGATGGTCACGGATGCCGTACTTCTGCCAGTACGTGTAGTCGGCGTGGCCCGGACGAAAGGTGTCGATCAGATTTCCATAGTCGCGGCTGCG
>JABMDG010000449.1 GCA_015904045.1 Nitrospira sp. | reverse complement strand
AACGCAAATTGAAGTGGCCCATGATTTAGGTTTTCTTTTGGTTGGCGATCGAGATGAGGTATTGGAACAGCTCGATCACGAGTCACGTATGCTGCGGAACCTCATTAAACGGCTCTGACGAGATACGCTTCACGAACGACGAGATACGATGGAAGTCCGCATCTACTACGAAGACACCGACTGCGGCGGGGTCGTCTATTACGCCAATTACTTGAAATACTTTGAGCGGGCGCGAACACGGTATCTCGAAGAGCGGGGCCTGTCGGTGGCGGGGCTTATGAATGAGGGAACGGTCTTCGTCGTCGTGCATGCGGAAGCGGATTATCGGTCGCCTGCCCGCTATGGCGAGACGCTGGTCATCGAGACGGTGCTCTCCGACATGACAGCCGCGTCAGTGACCTTCGCGCATGTAGTCACGGAAAAAGTCAGCAGACGCGTGGTGGTGGAAGGATCGGCCAGGCTCGCTGTAACGGACGGCAACGGCAAGGTGAAACGCCTGGACAAGACGATGGTTGCCGCACTGCAATCTCCTCCACAGCCTTCTTGACAGATGCCTCATGCGCTCCATAACATCGGTGCGTGAGAGTCAGTACACCGTGATGCAGCGGTGCGGTTCAACAAAATAAGTGGAAAGGAATGAGCTTATGAGTGGAAGTGCAAACATCCCCGGATATACGGCAGGGACTCCTGCCGTGGCGAAGTCTCCAGTGACGCTCGCCGAATTTGAGTTGATGAAGAACAGTGCCTTGTTCGGTGACGAGGACATCAAGGCCCTGCGTCTGTCGCACGACGTGGTGAAGGATCAGGTGGAAGCCATCCTCGACGTCTGGTACGGGTTCGTCGGTTCTCAGCCGCAGCTGCTCCAATCCTTCCTCGGCAAGAGTGACGGCAAGCCGCTCGGGGATTATCTGGGCGGAGTCCGCAAGCGCTTCGGCCAGTGGATTCTCGACACGGCCAAGGCCGAGTACGATCAGAAGTGGCTCGACTACCAGCACGAGATCGGGCTGCGCCACCACCGCACGAAGAAGAACAAGACCGATGGCGCAAACGCAAGCGTTCGCGCTCATTTTCCCGGTGACGTTCACCTTGAAGCCGTTCCTCGCCAAGAAGGGGCACAAGGCCGAGGATGTCGACAAGATGTACAATGCGTGGGTGAAATCCTGTCTCCTCCAGCTGACGCTGTGGAGCCATCCGTACGTGAAGACCGGCGACTTCTAGCCGCGCGTGCCACAATTCACGGGGACATTCTGACAAGTACCCGCCTCTTGCGGCGAAATTCAGAATGTCCCCGTGTGGCCCGTCTATTTCCCCTGAAACATCTTCATCAGTTGATCAAGTCCCCCTGCTTCAATTTTTCCATTCGGCGTGAGTTTATCAATCAGATCGGGGAGAAGCCCCGCCAATTGCGAGCTGGCCGCATCTGGTGAGAGGCCGGCTTTGGATGCCACCTGGTTCAGCAGGTCGCCGCCAAGCCCCTGCTTGATCTGCTGGGCCGAAACCGGAAGATTCTGTCCTGTGCTGACCCATGAATTCACGATGTCGGTCAAACCATTTTTCTGAAACGCTTGGACCAGTCCTGCCAGACCACCGACCGAACTATTCTGACCCAGCAGACTGGTCACGGCCTGAAGCAAGGGGTTTTGATTTCCGCCTCCGCCCAGCATTCCTCCAGCTGCCTGGCCTAGTTGATCAAAGAGACTCATGCGGTTCTCCTTCGTGTTGATTGTTTGACCGAGCGTGTTGTACCACGTCTGGGCCCCGGAGTCTCTAGGTCGCCACACGGGAGTTCCGCTAGCCCCCACTGTTTTCGATTCGACTTCCCCTGATCAGAGACCACGAAGAACACATGGAAAGGAGCGCGCCGTTCATCAGCAGTCTGTCCCTTGCTCCAGGCCTCACCTGCGTCGTTGAGGATCTCCAGCAGCGTGTCGTACCCAATTGCCCAGAAGAATTTAAGGGGTCTGACCCCTTTGTGTCTCCCACTGGATGACGAATCTAAAAGGAAG
>JABMDG010000448.1 GCA_015904045.1 Nitrospira sp. | reverse complement strand
TCATCGACGACCCTCATGCGGGGTCCATAGGTGTTCGTCAGCCGCAGGACGGTCGTCTGGATGCCATGGACCTGATGATACAGCAGGTGATACAGCTCCCCGGCCAGCTTGTTGATGCCGTTAACGTCCACCGGTTGCAGCGGGTGCGCTTCGTCGACGGGAAGATACGCCGGCTTGCCATAGATCTGTCTGGTGCCGGCGAAGACGACTTTGATATCCCGGTTGTAGCGCCGGCAGGCTTCCAGAATGGAGAGCTGTGCCCGCGCGTTGATTTCCAAATCCGCCTGCGGCTGCTCCATCGAGTCCAGGTGGCTGGTCTGCCCCGCCAGGTTGAACAAGACGTCTTGCTGCCGGAGCAGATACTTCATGGCATACTCGTCCCGGACATCGGCAATATTGACCCGCACCTGATCTCGTACCGGTTCGATGTTCCAGAGATTGCCGCCGTATTCCGGAATCATGCTGTCCACCAGGGTGACCTGCGCGCCGAGTTCGACCAGGCGAATCGCCAGCGTTGAGCCGATAAACCCGAGTCCGCCGGTAATCAGTGTGCGCGACCCGCGAAATCCTTCATGCGGCATGGGAGGCCTTTCTGAACACATACGTCGCATCGAACTCATCCCGGCCATCCTGCCGGTCGTATTCCACACGGGCCTCACACTCCAATCCTGCTTGGGCAGAGAGCTCGAACAGTTCGCGCTCGTTGAACCGCAGCTCGAATGTCTCAACGCCATAGGCGAGTTTCTTGAAATAGGCGGTGGCAGCGGTGCGATACATCGGCGTCCGGTGCAACACCACGAAGCCGGAGGCGACACGCGCCGCTTCGGCAATGTGCGCAGCGTAATTCTGGACGTGGAGCAGGACGCCGGACGACACGACGATGGGATACGCGTTGTCCTCGAAGCGCAACGCGGCTCCATCACCGACTTCAAATTGCGCCTGGGGATAGTACGTGCGGGCCAGACGGATCATCGCCGGCGAGAAATCCACTCCCACGTAGGACAGCCTGGTCTTTAGCAGATACTCGAGCGCTTCGTAGTAGTAGCCGCTCGCGCAGCCGACCTCCAGCAGGCCGATGCCCGGACGTACATGCGGCTCTAGCGCGTCGGCCAGGACCTGGAATACTTTGGGCGGCCGACCTCGGTACAGGTCCGACAACTCCCGCTGCACGAGCGCCCGCTGCTTTCGCGGAATCTCGTCCGAACACCAGGACTGGGCCAACTCTGCGGTCACCTCATGTGAGGCAATCTGCCGATGGGCATACGACACACGGCCCGGGTCAGGGTCCGGTAGGCGATTGCAGCCGGCCTTGAGGTCCCAATGGCGCGCGAGCAGCTCGGCCGTCTGTTCCATGCGGGCGCCATAGGTATGCTCCCGCAAGGTCCTTGCCTGGCCCCGCTTGGCGATGGCCGCGCCTTCTTCAGGATGGTGGAGGTAGTAGGCGAGTAGATCCTGGCATTCTTCGAGGGATCGATAGGCAACCACTTCGGATCCGATCTCAAACAGGTCGGCGAGATTGTCTTTATAATCCGTCACCAACAACGCCCCGCATCCGGTCGCTTCGAACAAACGCATGTTGTTCGCGCTCGACTTCGCCACGTCGATATGATGGTTCACTGTCATCGACGATCGGGCCAGCACTGCAAACATGTCCAGCCCCCAGACATCGCCATGCAGCCGCTCCGCGCCGATGCCATAGCGGGCCAAGGCCATGGTGCCGTAGCCCCAGCACTGCAACGGCAACGCCGTGCCCAACTTCGTCAAGAGCTCTTGCCGCTCGCGATGCGCCGGCGACAGGCCGCCGACAAACGTCAGCGGAAATTCGCGGGCCGGCTGGCCCACTTGTTGAAGCACACGCGGGTCGAATGCCAAGGGCTGATAACAGGCCGTGCGCCCTTGCCGGCGAAATTGATCGACGAAGTGCGGGAACGACGAGATCAGCAGATCGAACCCCTCCAGATGCGCCTGCGTCGGTATCGGCGAGGCGATTTGCCCTACGATCAGATCGACATGCGGGCGGACGGCGGCGATGAACTCCTTCGTCGCCATGCCGAGATCTTGCATGTAGAGGACTTGCGCGCCGGCGTCTCTGATCTGCGCCAGCAGGATGTCCCCCGACGGGCTCGTGGGATCGAGGCCATGTTCTTCCGCCCATCGGCGTTGCAACGGCGCGCAATTGGCAATGATATCGGCCGCGTTCCATCCCGCCTGCCGAAGCCCGGTGGAATAGAAGTCGCTGTCGCCAAAGCAGGCTGCTTGCAGTGACCGATGCTGCTCTCCATAGGACACTTGGTCTAGCCCAGCACACACGGCATAGTGCCGTTCCAGAAATCCAGGGTAATAGGTGTTCAGAAATACACAGGTTTTTGAGGCGGTGCGGTCTGCGCGTGGTGTCACCGCACCGCTCGGCGTCGAGACAACCGCGACCTGACGGTTGGCGGCAACCTGCGAACTCCCGTCTTCTGTGAACGCTCGGCCCTGCGCCGAGCGCCGCGAGACTGGCTCGCTCCGCTTCCCGGACATTTCCCTCAGCACCTGCGCTAACCATCGTTCCGCCGCTGGGGGTGCGGGCGAACACACGGAGCCGCACAACAGGCCTTTGCCCTCCCACCGCACTCCCTCCCACCGCACATATCCCATCCGGCTCCATTGATCGGCCGACTCCAGCTCGCTGTCTCGAAATCCGTCGTCGAGGAAGATCGCCGCCTTCGGAGCCAAGTAATCGCGGACCAGCGGAAGGGTCCCGAAGCGGGCGCCGTTCTCTCCGGCAGGCCCGTCGATGACCACAAGACCGGGACGGGCGGCCCCGAACCACTCCGTCAAGACCGAAGGCAGAAGCCTGTAGCATCGCGTCTCCAGCGAGCAGATGGTCTGAACGGACAGATCGGCATGGAGAAAACGTACGGTATCCGCAAGCCCTAGCTGTCCAAGCTGCTGTTGAGTGCGTTCGATATAGACCGCCGACTGGTCGATACTGAAGACCCGCGTCTCCGGTGACGTACCGTGGAGCCGCCGCATCGCCCAGGCCAACGCAACCGTGCTGGTCCCGCTGCCGAATTCCAGCACGGCGGCGGGGCGCATCTTGTCAATGATCGTCATCAGGTAGTCGATGGTCTCCGCGCACAGCGCCCATTCATTGAGCATGTCCTCACCGATGAGTGGATGAAGCTCGCGCGTGCGCAGGCCGGCCGGCCTGACCCGCAACATGCGGAACTCTTCCGCGAGGGGGTCCGGTCGGGTGCTCTGTTGAGCCAACCATTGCCGGATACTGAGGCAGGCTTCGAGCGGCATCGGGTGATCGTGGAACAGGACGGCGGCTTCCCTTAGAAGATTCCGCATGCGAGGCCACGCAGCCTCGAGTGGCGATTTGATCGTCGCGCACGGCTCCACATCGGGCATGACCCCAACCCCATTCGCTCCTGCAACTTGATTCATCACAGCCCCTCTTCGTCCGAATCCGGCGCTCCCGAAGTAACCACGAGCACGGATCCTTCCAAGGACCGTGCCAGTCCTTTGGGTGCAACTGCGAAATGAACCCCGCTGTTTGTGGCTTAATCACAACCGAAGGGGACACGACAGGGCAAGATTTGCCGGACAGGCAGGAAAGTTTGATGCGGTCAGCCGAGAGGAAACAGGTTCCCCGCTTTTTGGGCCGCCCACTGTTCGATCGCGTTTCTCACCGATCCACCCCACCCCCGGTATTCGATGAATTCCAATCCGTCGAACTGAAACTCGATACCGATGATATCGGTCCCATCACGGTCCTCGGAGTTCTTGACAATTCCCGTCAGGTTGGTCACATGCCCCAAGCCCGGCAGTTCAAATTCGAGTCGAATGGACACCCCGGGCCTGATCCAAGGGGGCGTCTTCGTCAAGGCAATGCGGCATCCCCCGCGGCTGACATCCTTCACCAACCCCCCTGCATAGTCCGACGGAGAGACCACGGAAACGTGCTCGGGCCTCTGATCCACTCTGGTCAACAACGCCGGCTCGCTTGAGGCGACGCGCGCATGTTTGCGCAGATGCATCTCTTCCACCACCTGGGGAAAAGCGATGAATAGGAGCGGCACCGGCGAGGCGATCACATCCCGAACCTCCGTCCTGTAGCCGACCAGCTTTCCGTCAAGGAGGTAGCTAATCGTACAGGGGGTCCCGGCCGAAAGGTGCGCCGCACGCCCCAACTGCAATGGCCATTCACACACCAGCCAGGCATGCTCTTTCCAACCCAACAGGGCACTCCCGTACATGGCCTTCTGCCCCTCGACCATGAGTGAAATCTTCAGCGGCAAACCGACCGTCAAGAAAGACGCCGCTGGGGGCGTAGATGCAGTGACTTCGTTCATACCGGCTCCTTATCAAGAAAAGCGCGTGGGTATACTCGGCTGCTGTTATGAAGCCTCCGGTGGCGTTCCGATCCCGGAAGTAACCCTCTCCTACGGGGTAGTGTCGGAGCAAACTCTCCATATCTTGAGCCTACCGGCCTCTCACGGAGACCTCCCGTCCTGCTTTCGGCGACGTCTCAACCAGACCCAATCAGTCAAGTTCCAGTCGTATCGACCGATAGGACACATAACCCTCTTTGGCCCATATCGTCTCGCCGGAGCGTCGATCCGGACGAAAGCATACAACGAATGGCAGCACCCGCTCGGCTCAAACACATTTCCATTGATCACGTCATTCCCGGCATGTTCGTCGCGGGAGTCGATGTCCCCTGGTACCGAACCCCGTTCCTGTCCCACAAGTGGCGGGTCGAAGATGTGGCGACCATTCAGCAGATGAAAGACTGTGGCATCCGGATAGTGACCATCGACATCAGCAAAGGGAAAGATGTGAGCACTGCTGCACGCGACCACAAGTCGGGCGCAGCCGAGATCCCCGCATCCCAGGGAGCGGTCCAGGCATCACACCAGCCGGTCCAGTCAGACACCGCCCCGGCGCACACCATGTACGCCGAGGCGCAAGAGGTGATGGAGCGGATTTATGCGGACCTGGAGCACAATCTTCCCCCTTCCCCCGCCGCGGCGAAAGCCGTCGTGTCTGACGTCCTGAGGCAGATCGCCAACGATCGTTCGGCGTTGATGGCGCATCTCGCGTTTCACAAACTCAAGCGCTTTGATGGCTCACTGGCGGCGCATTCGCTTGACACGTGCATCCTGTCGCTGATTGTCGCCGCCGAAAGTGGACTCGATGAGCCGAAACAGGTCCAACTCGGTCTCGGCGCTCTCCTGCATGACGTGGGGTATGCGCGCCTCCCTCTCAACCTCGTGCGGAGACGCGATGAGTGCAGTGACGAAGAGCGCCGCTTGCTGCGCCGGCACCCGGAGTTCGGCATCGCCACACTCGCGGAATTAGAAGGACTCGATGATGACGTGCGCAGAGTCGTCGCCGAACATCATGAACGTGGAGACGGCAGTGGGTATCCATCCGCGCGAACCCGAGACACCATTTCCGAACTGGCCAAGATCGTAGGGATCATCGATTGGTATGACGGCATGACCAGCCGCCGCGGTGGACGGCCGGCCATGCTGCCGCATGACGCGGTTCGCCGCCTGTTCCTGGCCGGGGAACAGAATCAATTCGACAAATCGCTGATCGAACACGTCATTCGGAGCATCGGCGTGTACCCGGCGGGCAGTCTGGTCCGCCTCAATACCGGGGAGCAGGCCGTCGTGGTCGCCGTCAATCCGCAGCACCGGCTGAAGCCGCGCGTCAAGATCATCGGAGGTCCACGCGGCGAATCGTACGCGTCTCCTCCCTGTATCGACCTGGCGGCGCAAACCGAGGATCGCGAACCGCGTTCCGTAGCGCAGGTGCTCGACCCGGCCCATGATCGGGTCAACGTTGCCATGTACCTCGATGACATTTATAAAGAGGCGGCCTGATGCCCGCTCGCATTCCCCGGAAACGGCGTGCCCCCGATCGCCCACTCAACCAGAACACCGCTCAGACCTTTGCCGGCCTCCTGGACGGGCTGTCTTTTGGCGTGATGGTGTTGACTGACGGCCATCTCATTCTCGGCGTCAATGCAGAAGGCGCACGCCTGCTCCGGCAGCGCCCATCGACTCTGGTCGGGCAATCCTTCCCCGGCATCTGGGCTGCTCTGACGCAATCAGACGCCGCCGACGTGGTGCGTCGCCTGGACCACGTGTCGACATCACGGGAACCGATGCCTCATGTCACGACCCGCCTCCGCCACGGAACAGCCGGCTCCGTCCCCGTCGAATGGACATGCCAAGCTGTGAATCAAGACGGAGGGCAT
>JABMDG010000447.1 GCA_015904045.1 Nitrospira sp. | reverse complement strand
GAAAGCGAACCATGAACGAACTTGAGGAAGCCCGATAAGGCCTTTGCGGATATACGGTGATCTCACTTCGCGATTAGACCGATCACAATACCTGTCTGGCTCAGATCTCTTATATTCCCAATTCTTCTGACAGCCGCACTTCAGACTCATCCAAGATTTCCTCCAGGCAGGTGAAGCAGGGAAAGGGAAAGCGGTCGACCGGCAATGCACAGACTTCGCCCACCGGAGACTCTTCCAACGCCGGGCTGCCGCATTCTTTGTGAATCAACACCAGCATCAGGTTTCTCTCATCACCAATCGGCGAAACAGCTCCAGATGTTCCGGACTACTGAGCCGATGGTCGCCTGGAATCAGTTGAAGCACAAACGGAAAACTCGGATTGCGACGAAGCAATTCATCGGCAAAACGCTTACTACCCTCCGGCGAGATGACACGATCTTGCTCGCCATGAAGAATGGTCGTCTGCACTGAACGGAGATTCTCAAACGTCTTCGCCCAATAAGTCTCGCTCTCTTCCACCCACTTCCAGGAAAGTAGCCAGTCTCGATGGAGCGGGTCATCGTCCCATGGCATCCAGCCGGCGGTGTGCCAATCATGGAGCCGCTCCTTGGAAATCGTCCTGGCTCGCTCGCCCATCATGTTGAATGCCGGCGCGACCAGAATGAGCTCTTCCACGATGCGGAACTCCCGCGCAACCAGCCAGGCGATCCAACTGCCGAGCGAATTGCCCACGATGGTCACCGGAGGTCCACCTTTGATAGATTCCAGCACTGTCCGCGCATCGGCGATCCAATCGGAGAGCGTGTAATCGGTAAACTGTCCTTCCGAGTCGCCGAACCCGCGCACGTCGTAGCAACAGAATCTCCACCCCTGCGCTTCGCACCACTGCGCAAGCGCCTTGCTCTTATTGCCCCAACGTTTGGAGAGAAATCCGGTGATGAAGAGGATCTGGCGATCTGTTCCGGTCGCGCGATCGCCGCGGATCAACTTGCCGTCGGACGCTCTGAGTTCAAACGGATGCTGTGCGCTCATGCTGTCGTGAACGCCTTCGCGAGAAATCCGCCCAACCGATGGAGCACAGCATACGGAATCTCATGCCCGCCGTGGAAACTGTGCCACTCTACCCCGAGACCCGATTGCGTCAGTGCGTCCCGGAGACGCTCCGCGCCAATATGCGAAAGAATGTCGTCCTTCGTACCATGGCTTTGAAAGACTGGCAAACCTCTCCGCTTGGTCATGAGGGGACTCCAGACAGTCTGGGCCAACAAATTCCCGGAGAGCTGCACCAGCCCGGCAAATGGATAGTCGGTTTGCAAGGCGGCATCACAGGTGAGCATGGCACCCTGTGAAAATCCCCCAATAACGGTCTTCTTGTAATCGATTGGGAGCTGCCGTGGGAGTTCCTTAAGAAACCCCAGTACACGTTCCCGCGCCAAGGCCAGACCCTGCGGCACCTCTACCGACAGATCGCGAATGCGGCCTGCGGCGCGATCATCCTGGATACGGGCAAAATCGATGATCCACCAGGCGCGGGTACCGCCGAAATCCAGACTGAGCGGCAGCGGCCCTTCCGGAAAGAGCCAGCGTGTACCGTCCGGCGCATCGATCACCTCTGCCAGCGGGACCAAATCGTCGCCCGGTGCGCCGAACCCATGGAGCAGGATCACGAGCGGGCCCTCTCCGCCGCCGTCTCCATCGACACCGCCGGTCAACCGGACCTTGAGCCCGCCCACGGTCATCTCGTTCATCGCATCCCCGTTATTTGAGATACAGATATTGAAGCAACGCGACCAGCCCGTACAGCGAGGATTCGACCACCGGCTGCTGATAGAGCGGCACGAATGCGCCCCGTTCATTGGCTTCCACTTCACTGATGATGTACTGGATCTGCTTGGCACGGATCTCGTGGTCCTTGCCTATGCCCAGAATCCGGATCATGTGCCGGCTGAGTCCGGCCAGCATGGCGGCTTTCGCGTTGCTGGCCGATCGATACAGCAGGACCGCGCCCAGAAGCGCCAGCAACACATTGACCGACCAGGAAAGCAGCAGCAGCAACGGGTAATTCCAAATATCGAAGTATTCGTTCCTGGCCGCGATCATGATCAAGAGCGCGATGAAGGGATATCGAATCAGGCGATTCACGACCTCGGTCCGCTGTGCGATCAGATCGACGACCGCCAGATACTTCAATCGCTCGAACTCGTCCTTGTGCGTCTGGCCCAAGCCATAGTCGCGCAAATACTCCTCTTGCACCTGATCGGACCAGCCTCCGGTGGAGGACGTCAGCCAGCCGATCCA
>JABMDG010000446.1 GCA_015904045.1 Nitrospira sp. | reverse complement strand
GCAGAAGACGTTGTGCCATGTGAGTTTCGCGACCGACAACTGTTGGTCGAGATAGATGGGTGCCGGGCTGAGCTTGCGGTGTATTGCGTCAATGAGGTAGGGAGTCCTGTGGCTCAATGCCGCATCCTTCGTGGCAGCTCGGCGTCGTCTCGACCATCGGGATCTGTGATAACTTCAAGAATCAACATGAGTTTTCCGCAGCCTGTATAGATTCGAGCGCTTGGTTTTTGGTCCTGCCCTTGCAGAATCCCAATTCCGAGGTGTCGAGCTATGCCAAATTGGGGCATAATGCGGCAATCGGATTGGCTTGCCGTAGCACTATGGGGCAACAACGCATGATCCTCTCTCTAAGGATGGCGAGTCTTTCTTTCTCCGTCTTATCGCTGGTTGGAGAACACCATGACTGAACAATGGGGTACGATACTGGTTGTCGATGACGATGCGGATATGCGGGAACTGGCCCATGACATACTGAAGGACCGTGGGCATCATGTCGCGACAACCGGGAGCGGGGAAGAGGCATTCAAGCGTCTGGCGGAAGAGGACTACGCCGTGGTTCTTACGGACCTCCGAATGAAAGGCATGCAGGGGATTGAATTGTTAACCCAGATCAAACGCAACTATCCCGACATCAACGTGATTCTCATGACCGCATTCGGATCGGTGGAAACGGCGGTTGAAGCCATGAAATACGGGGCGAGCGATTATCTCACCAAACCGGTCAAGAAAGACGAACTGGTGCGTGTCGTCGAACGGGTACTGCGGGAAACGGCTCTGCGGCGGGAAGTGAATCGGCTCAGGAAAGAGGTGCACAAGGAGTACAGCTTCCACCAGATTTTGGGGAAGAGCAAAGCGATTCAAGGGGTCTTCGAATTGATCCGCCGGGTGGCCGACAGCCCGACCAATGTGCTCATTACCGGGGAGAGCGGGACCGGCAAGGAGCTGGTCGCCAAGGCCATTCACTATAACAGCAGCCGGAAAGAGGCGCCGTTCGTTCCGGTCAATTGCGCGGCGATCCCGGAACAGCTGTTGGAGAGCGAGTTGTTCGGGCATATGCGCGGTTCCTTTACCGATGCCAAGGCGGACAAGCGGGGCTTGTTCGAAGAAGCGCAAAAGGGGACCTTGTTTCTCGACGAGATCAGCGAGCTGCCGCTCATGCTGCAGGCCAAAATTCTGCGCGCGATTCAGGAACGGGAGATCAGGCGGGTCGGGGCGACCAAGCCGGTCTCGGTCGATGTACGGATCATCGCGGCGACCAATCTCAATCTCAGCGAGGAAGTGAAGAACAAGCGGTTTCGCGAAGACTTGTATTACCGGCTCAATGTCATCGAGCTGAAGCTCCCGCCGTTGCGTGAGCGGCTGGAGGACATTCCGTTGCTGGTTGCCGCCTTTTTGAAGAAGTGCAGCGTAGCGGGCGGGAAAGAGGTCAAAGGCGTGAGCGAATCTGCGCTGGCGATGCTGATGGATTATGCCTGGCCGGGGAATGTCCGTGAACTTGAAAACGTGATCGAACGGGCCGTGACACTCAGCCGCGGCGAGAAAATTTCTCCGGACGATCTGCCGGCTGCGGTGCAAGGGGCCCGCGGCGATCGGCGAGTGCTGGACGAAGCGGCCGAGAAAAGTCTGCCCTTGCATGAAATCGAAAAAGAATACATCAAGAAGATTCTCGACAAAACCGGCGGCAACAAGTACCAAGCCGCCCACGCGCTTGGTATCGACCGCAAGACGCTGTATCGTAAGCTCGCCGAAATCGAAGGCAAGACTCATCCGGAAGAATAAAGTCTCTTTGTCGGATGGTCTGCTCGGTCGGGAGCGATCACATGACGGTCAACCATAGCCCTGCCATGCGCGCTATGCCCTGGGCGATCCCAATCCTCACGATCGGCATCTTCATCTTCGACCTGCTGACCCCGGTTGGAGTGGGGATACCGATACTGTACGTTGTTCCTTTGGTGTTGACCATTTTCACTCCGCGCAAGCGGGATCCTGTCTATCTCTGTCTCCTTGTCACCGGCCTCATCTGGGGTGAATTGCTGTTCAATCCGCCGGAGCCGGTCGCCTCCTATGGCATGCTCAATCGAGCGTTAGGGACGTTTGTTGTGTGGTCCATGACCCTGGGATTGTTTCGCTATAAGCAGGTGGAACAGAGTTTGGCAGAGGCAGAAGCCGATAGGACACAAGTCGGGCGAGACTTGATGTCGGAACGCGTGGAGCGGGCCCATGCCGAAGGGCTCATGA
>JABMDG010000445.1 GCA_015904045.1 Nitrospira sp. | reverse complement strand
GCCTCGAGGCGGTCCTCTCATCCCGCTCCCAGACCGAACGCCTTGGACATGTCATCGGCGCTTTGCTTACCGGCGGAGAAGTACTCGCATTGATCGGGGCCCTCGGCGCCGGCAAGACCGCCCTGGTTCGAGGCATTGCCGCGGGCCTCGACGTACCGCCGGAATCTGTCAGCAGTCCCACTTTCGTCTTGGCCCATGAATATAACGGCCGAGCCCCCCTGATTCACATCGATCTCTACCGGTTACGTACCGTCGCGGAAGCTGAATCGATCGGGTTGGAGGAGTATCTTGCCGGTTCGGCAGTTGTTGCCATCGAGTGGGCTGAACGCTTTCCAGAATGGCTCCCTGAGGACCGACTGGAGGTGCAGTTGACCCATCGAAGCCCGGCGACAAGGGACATACTGGTCACGGCACAGGGCCCCCGATCGTCCGCGCTCTTGACTCGCATTGCACGGAATTGGAGGATAGTCCAACGCGCACCGGTGTCACTGAAACCGGTGCGCCCCGCTCGGAGAAAGGCTCCGGCTCGATGATTCGATTGATTCTCGTCGGCATTCTCCTGCTCCTCTCCCTGGCATTTTTTCTTCAGAACCAGGAACAAGAAGTCACGCTCCGGTACTTCTTCGGATTGCTGGAAGCGTCGACGCCCGTGTACAAGCCCATCATGGCCGGCTTTGTCGTCGGCTTGTTGGTCGCGGGCATCTTGCTCTTTCCTCCGTGGATCCGCGGGCGCATTGAACTGCGACGCAAAACGAAAGCGCTGCAGGAAGCCGATGTAGACTTGGAACGGCTCCGCCAGTCACTCGGAAAAATCACCGACCGAACCGCTGTGCCCGCATCATCCGAATCACCACAGAGTTTCGCCGATGACTAATCAGGACGCGAGCCCCCTCATGCGCCAGTATCGGGATATTAAGCGTGGATATCCGCAGGCTATCTTGTTTTTCCGTGTCGGCGATTTCTATGAAATGTTCTATGAAGACGCCCAGGAAGCCTCGCGACTCCTATCCATCGCTCTGACCTCCCGCGATAAACAGAGCCCCGATCCGGTTCCGCTGTGCGGCGTCCCCTATCACGCCGCCACCGGCTATATCGCCAAACTCCTCAAAGCCGGGCGAACCGTTGCGCTTTGCGAACAGGTCGAAGACCCCAAGCTTGCCAAGGGGTTGGTGCGCCGCGAAGTGGTCCGGCTGTACACACCAGGCACGCTTGTCGAGACGGAATTCCTGTCTCCGGCTGAATCCAGCCACCTTGCGGCCCTGTCTTTCCGTCCACCAACAGCGGGACCGGCCCTGATCGGACTGGCTGCGCTCGAAGTCTCGACGGGTGAGTTTTGGTCGATGGAGTTCAGCGGTCCGCAGGCAGAATCGCTGGTCCTAGACGAGTTGGCCAGGCTCGATCCACGTGAGCTGTTGTATTCGGTCGGACTGCCCCCGCACACCACCGCATGGCTCGACCGGATCAAAGGAACTCGGCTGTGCGAACGTCCGGCTGATTCGTTCGAGTACGAGAAGAATAAACAGGCTCTGGAAAAGCAGTTGCGCGTGCCGACTCTCGATGGGTTCGGATGCCGTGGCCTCACCGCGGGCCTCGAAGCCGCCGGGGCGGTACTCGCCTATTTCCGGGAAACCCAGCCGGCTGCACCACTTGATCATATCCGCCGTATCCGAGTTCGTCAGCGTGGCGAGACCATGCATCTAGACGGTGTCACGATCCGAAATCTTGAGATCTTGAAACCGATGGCATCCGCCGATGCTGGAACGGAGTCGCAGCCCGCCACCCTCGCGTCCGTGCTGGATCGCACGGTCACAGCTATGGGCAGCCGGCTGTTGCGACAATGGCTGGTCAGCCCCTTGATTCACTGCGCGCCGATCCGATCGCGGCTGGACGCGGTCGGAGAGCTCAAAGACCGGTTGCAGACTCGTGTTGGGTTGCGCACGGCATTGCGAAACGTGCAAGACATGGCGCGGCTGGGCAGCCGTGTCGTCTTGGGATATGCCGGACCGCGCGAATTGCTCGCATTGAAACAGTCCCTTGCGGCGTTGCCTGAGATCGGCAGTCATCTCCAGGTGCTTGACAATGCTCTGTGCGCCGAGATCCGTTCGTCGTGGGATGACGGCCGCGATCTGTTCGAGACCATCGAGCAGTCCATTCATCCCGACGCGCCTCTTGCCATACGCGACGGCAATTTGATCAAGGAGGGATACCATGCCGGCATCGACGAGCTGCGCAAAGCCTCCAAGGAAGGGAAACTCTGGATCACAGGGATCGAAACCAAAGAACGTGAACGCACCGGGATCGAGTCGCTTAAAGTCCGTTACAACCAGGTGTTCGGGTACTACATCGAAGTGACGAAAGCCAATCTGGCGCGCGTACCGTCCGACTACATCCGCAAACAAACGCTCGTCAATGCCGAGCGCTTCATGACCGCCGAGTTGAAAGAACTCGAAGAACGTGTCACCGGAGCCGAGGCCAAGTTGTTGGCGCTCGAGCAGGAAATCTTCGCCGAAGTCAGGAATCGTCTCGCCCGAGAAGTCCATCGCCTGAACGCCATCGCGCAGGCTCTCGCCGTGATTGACGTCGCCGCCGGCCTCGCCGAAACCGCCGCGCTGAATCAATACACCAGACCGGTCGTGGATGAAGGGGGTACCATCTCGATTCTCGATGGCCGGCATCCGGTGGTCGAACGGCTCCGCGATACTGCATTCGTGCCGAACGATACCCTGCTGGACATCGAGCACCAGCGCCTGGTGATCCTGACCGGGCCTAACATGGCGGGCAAGAGCACCTACCTGCGGCAGGTCGCGCTGATCGTGCTGATGGCGCAAATCGGCAGTTTTGTCCCCGCATCCGAGGCGCGGATCGGGCTGGTCGACCGCATCTTCACCCGCGTGGGAGCCTCCGACAACCTGGCCGGCGGCCTCAGCACCTTCATGGTGGAGATGGTGGAAACGGCGAACATCTTGAACAGCGCCACCTCGCGCAGCCTGATTCTGCTGGATGAAATCGGTCGCGGTACCAGCACCTACGACGGGCTTAGTATTGCGTGGGCGGTGGCGGAGCATATTCATGATCGTACGCGGATCGGCGCCCGCACATTGTTCGCCACGCACTATCATGAGATGGCGCAGCTGGAGCGACAACGCGACGGCATCAAGAACTATCGGGTCTCAGTCCACGAGCGGGACGGGGAAATCGTGTTTCTCAGAAAAATCGCAGCGGGCGGAGCGGATCGCAGTTACGGCATTCATGTCGCCAAATTGGCGGGAATTCCCGGCAGTGTCATTGATCGGGCTGGCGCAGTGCTGGCCCAGTTGGAACAGCCGGAGTCCGCGCTCGGACGGCCGGTCCTCGATCGGCCGCAGGAGTCTGTTCCATCCCTTACCCTTCCTCAGCCTCACCCCCTGATCGAAGAAGTAAAACAGATCGACTTGTTTTCATTGACACCACTCGATGCCCTCAATCGCCTGGCTGAATGGCAACGCAGGGTTCAGACGGATGAGTCGCAGCGCTCGTAGCGACGGAGGAGTTAGCGCGGAACTCCGGAAACAACAAAGGCGGCGCTCCGATCGGAGGCGCCGCCTTTGTTCTACCGATCCGTGCGCTCAGTGAGCGCGATTGTACTTCGAAGTCCAGGGAATCAATCCGCCCAGGGGCTTCCCACCCGGAGCCATGACATCGTATTGCATGCCCGGCTCTCCCGCCGGCGCGTCGTTCTGCGCGGTCTTGGCCGTCGCACAGCCTGATTCAAACTCGTGCTTGCCCGCGCATTCCTTGAAGCGAAGTCCTGCAATACTCAACGGCTTACCGATGGCGCCGGACACTTCTGGAAGTTTCTTGACCGAGGAAATCACCCGGTGATTCTGCTCAGTTTCCACGGCGACAAATTCGATCAGATCCGTGGTGCTGCCCGGAGGTACGTCTTTGGCCGCAGCCGGTCCCGCATGGGGGCGGCCCATTTTCTTCAAGTCTTCCCACGCCCCTTTTTCAGCGTAGAACTTCAACGTTTTCCCGGGATGCGATTTTTGCCACCACAGTCCGCTTTCCGCGTTGCCGCCATAGACGGCCACATTGATCCACACCGCTTCATCGTAGGGATCCAGCACGATTACACGACCTTGAATCGTCGTGGGCTTGCTCATGTCTCCCCATTCAAACCGCTCTTGAAACGACTCAATCGCCAAGGCGGTGGAAGCCACACCGGCAACCAGCGCCAGGGCTGCGAGGGCTATCCCGCCTTGTTTCTGCAGCGTCATCATCACATCCTCCTTCAACGACGTTCGAGGGTGAAAATTGATGGGGGCTATTCCTTGATTACCTTGAAACCGGTGATGGTCCGGCCATCCAGAGTCACTTCCATCGCGACAAGTTCCTGTGAGGCCTTGATGATTTGATCCATCAACGCCTTATCCTTCACCGCCAGACGGACAGTCGTCGCGGCATGGTACCAGCCGGAATAGGCGCCATTCTTCTCGGTGCCGCCGGTGAATCCCCACGCACAGCAGGTGAGCAAGGGATCGGGCGGCTTGACATCGAGCATCGTGGACGAGCGTCCGCCAGAATTTCCGGATGCCGGTTCCCCGGTATTCCAGAATTGAATGCCGAACAGCAATTCGCCGTCGGGATTATCGGCCCACTGCGACCACACACGCCCTTGAAGTGTTTTCGTCGCTTCTGCCTTGAGTGGCTTTCCACCCACAATGGCATCCGCCAGCCCTGGGCCCTTGGCACCGCCTTCATCAGCCGACACGAATCCGGTTTGGGATAGGCCAAACATCAAGAACGCGGCGGCGGCTAGCACGACTTGCCTTTTCATACCTCGTCCCTCCTTCGTAACAGACAGTAAAACGGTCAAGTAGAATCACACCCTGACGAACAGGATCATTCATCCAAAGGTGATAACAGTCCCTGCAGTCCAATCACGTTGTGACGTGAGTCTTGTGGTATATCGGCCCCATCGATTTTTCATGGTTTTCAGTACTCTCAGGCCCTGGTCCAGACTGGACATAAGACCAATTGAGGTGAAACGGTACTGAAACCGTCCTTTTATGTCAAGAAAATGTTTGGCGACCGTTCGTAGCGGTCTAGACTATAATGCTAGGTGCTCAGGCAAATCAACAGGTTACATCATGAACTATATCCGACCATGAGTGCGGCCTCTACACGAGATCCGGTCATGGGGAAAGAGGGCTATTGTATGGATTTCACAGCCGAAATCTGGCGAGAGGAGAGCGGGCCCAACCCGGTGATCGCCATCGTTCCCGGTGCAAACAATTCCTGCGCGACCCGGGCGACTTGTTGCTCCGTGATGGCATCGATGTCCACGAGCATCTCTTCCAGGGTGGTATGAGCTCCGGTGATCAGCTCGTCCTTCGCCAACTTGTTCATGCGGCTGTGGGAACTTTCCAAACTCAACATCAGACTGCCCTTCATCTGTTCTTTGGTTCGTGTAAGTTCCTCCCGCTTGATGCCACGCCCCGCGATCCGCCTGACCTCACGCCGAATCACATCGAGCACACGTTCCACTTCCCGCGAGCGGGTACCCGCATAAATCGTGATCGTGCCGCCGTCGGAATAGCCGGATAAAAACGAATAGATCGAGTAGGCCAATCCCCTCTTTTCGCGCACTTCCTGAAAGAGGCGGGAGCTGACGCTCCCGCCGAGCACACTGTTCAACACATAGACCGCATACCGGTCTTTGTGGCCCGCGGGAATGCCCTTGAGTCCCACGCAGAGATGGACTTGCTCCAACGATTTCTGTTTCAGCCTGACGCCGCCGCATACGGCCGGCGGCCACCGCGTGCGGGGCCCGGCAGGCACGGATGATCGACGGGCGCCGAACGTGCGGGCCATCGTCCGTTCGAGCCGGCGCTGATCGAAATTTCCCGCAACGGCGAGGACCATTTCCTCCGGTCGGTAGTGCGTCTCGATATAGTCCAGGAGATCTTGCCGCCGCAGCCGTGCGATCGTCTCGGTCTGGCCCAAAATCGGCCGGCTCAGAGGATGCCGCCCCATGACCAGTCCCGTATGAAGTTCCTGGACCAAATCCTCGGGGTCGTCCTGCACCATGCGGATTTCTTCAAGCACCACCTGCTTTTCTTTTGTGATTTCTTTCGGCCCAAAACGGGAGTGATGGAAGAGATCCGAGAGCAGATCCAGCGCTTTCGGCAAATGCTGGTCAAGCACCTTGACGTAGAATGTGGTCGTTTCGCGCGTGGTGAAAGCGTTCATCTCGCCCCCGAGCGCGTCAATCTCGCGGGAGATGTCCGTGGCCGACCGGGTGGCCGTCCCCTTGAAGAACATATGTTCGATAAAGTGGGAGTATCCCGCTTGCGCAGGACTTTCGTCCCGGGAGCCGGCATTCACCCACATGCCGACTGTGACGGACTTGAGCGTCGGAATCTGCTCGGTGACCAAGCGGACGCCGTTGTCGAGAATAATTTTTCGGTACAAGGGGATTACCCCTCCGCGGGATCCTTCGCCCCACCCGCGGCCGGCGCCGGCAAGACTTCCTTCCGGCTGAGCCTGATCTTGCCCTGTCTGTCAATCTCCAGCACCTTCACGAGAATCTGATCACCTTCGGCCACTTCGTCGGACACGGCTTTGACCCGATGATGCGCCAGCTGGGAAATGTGAACCAACCCGTCGGTGCCCGGCAAGACTTCGACGAACGCACCGAAATCCATGATCTTCCTGACCGTGCCCATATAGACCTTGCCGATCTCGACTTCTTCGGTCAGCCGGCTGATGATGTCTTTGGCCTTCTGCAGGGACTCGCCGTCGGACGAGGCGATTGTGACAATCCCCGTATCCTCGACATTGATCTTGACACCACAATCGGCCTGGATCCCGCGGATGGTTTTCCCGCCCTGGCCGATGATGTCGCGGATTTTGTCCTGCTTGACCTTCATCGTATAGATCCGAGGCGCGAACGGCGACAGGTCGGTCCGTGCGCCCGTGAGGGCCTTGGCCATATGACCCAAAATGTGGAGACGGCCCAAGCGAGCCTGTTCCAATGCCTGTTGCATGAGGGCTGTCGTAATCCCGCCGATCTTGATGTCCATCTGCAACGCGGTAACCCCATTTTTGGTCCCGCACACCTTGAAATCCATGTCGCCCAAATGGTCTTCGAGCCCGAGAATGTCGGACAGGATCATCACCCGCTCACGTTCCTTGATGAGTCCCATGGCAATGCCGGCGACCGGCTCCTTGATCGGCACACCCGCATCCATCATGGCCAGTGTGCCCCCGCAGACCGTCGCCATGGATGACGACCCGTTCGACTCCAGAATTTCCGACACAAGACGGAGCGTATAGGGAAAGGCGTCTTTCCCCGGAATGACCGGCTTCAAGGCTCGTTCCGCCAGTGCGCCGTGGCCCACTTCTCGTCGGCCTGGCGACCGGAGCGGCCTCGCTTCACCCACGCTGAACGGCGGAAAATTATAATGGAGCATGAAGGTTCTGGTATATTCTCCCTCCAGCGCGTCGATGCGCTGTTCGTCGTCAGTGGTGCCCAACGTCACGACGGCGAGGCTCTGCGTTTCACCACGCGTAAAAAGTGCGGAGCCATGTGTGCGCGGCAAGACTCCCACTTCACAGGTAATCGGCCGAATGTCAGCCGGTCCACGTCCATCCGCGCGAGAACCCTTTTCAAGAATCATGTTCCGGACTTCCGTGTACTCCAGACCATGGAAGACGATCTTGATGTGCCGCTCGGTCGTGGGCTGGTCCGGATTCTTGAACTTCTCCACCGCCTCCGCCTTGACCTGGTCCAACCGCTCCTGGCGTGCCGTCTTGTTGGGAATCATGATCGCATCGCGGATCGGCTGCGCCACCATGGCTTTCACCTGCGCAGCCAGAGCGGGATCGATTGGTTCAGCCTTCACCTCACGCTTCTTATTCCCGACTTTCTTCGCCAGTTCATCGATCTTGGCCACGATCTTTTTGATCTCGGCATGCGCCAATTCGAGCGCCTGGAGCATCGTGGCCTCGGACAACTCGTTGGCTCCCGCCTCGACCATCATGACCGCATCCGCGGTCCCCGCGACGACCAGATGCAATTCACTCTTGTCCATGGTCTCAAGATCGGGGTTGACGACGAACTGCCCGTTCACTCGGCCGATCTTGACGCCGGCCACCGGCCCGTGGAAGGGAATGTTCGAGATCGCCAACGCAGCCGACGCCGCGGTGATGCCGATCACATCGGACGAGCCGGTCTTGTCGACGGAGAGTACCGACGCAATCACCTGTGTTTCAAAGTAGTAGTTTTCCGGAAACAGCGGCCGTAACGGGCGATCGATCAGCCGGCTGGTGAGCACTTCCTTCTCGGACGGCCGGCCTTCCCGCTTGAAGTACCCGCCTGGAATCTTGCCGGCGGCGTAGGTTTTTTCCTGGTAGTCCACCGTCAGCGGAAGAAAATCGGTCCCCGGCTTTGCCGTCTGTGCGGACACGGCGGTCGCTAAGACGACCGTTTCGCCGTACGAGGCCCAAATTGCCCCGTCCGCTTGTTTGGCGATGCGACCGGCTTCCAGCCGGAGCGTTCGCCCCGCGATATCGAGTTCAACAGTGTGTACCATCTATGGTCTCCTTCTCGTGAGTCCCACAGATGCCCACAGAGATAGGCTCATCAAGAAGTACTGCGAGATGCGTACTGGGTGATGAGTGCCGGTTCTGTTCAGACCGCTCAACACTCATGACTCAACCCTCACACCTGTTTCTCGATGAGCCCATGTCCGTGTTCACCTGTGTGACGGGTGATTCCCGCGCCGCACACGGGCACACGCGCCGCGTGCGTTCGGCTTACTTGCGAATACCGAGGCGATCGATCACCGCCCGATACCGCGCATCGTTGATACCACGGAGATAATCCAGCAACCGCCGCCTGCGTCCCACCAATTGCAGCAATCCGCGCCGCGAATGATGGTCCTTCTTGTGCGTCTTGAAGTGTTCGGTCAGATACGTGATGCGGGTGGTCAAGACCGCGATCTGAACCTCCGGCGACCCTGAGTCCGTCTCATGACGCCGATGCTGCGTGATCAATGCGGTCTTTGCTTCTTTGAGTAACGCCATGGGTCTGCTCCTCTTCCTGGTTCAATTCAGCGATTCACTCTCCGCCAATACCTTCTGTACTTTGACGATGCCGGCTGTCGTCCCGCCATAGATGCCGATCGCGAGCAGGCGCCCGTCTTTATCCTGCAGGCGGATTGAGACCGGCCCACCTGTACAGGGCAACCGCTCGATCCCAACAGGAGACACCGCGCCCCCGTGCAGGACCAACCGGGCCTGCTCGTCAGTCACCGTCATGGCCGGCAAGCAGTCCAGCGCCTGATTCAGTGGAACCAGATGCCGGGGCAA
>JABMDG010000444.1 GCA_015904045.1 Nitrospira sp. | reverse complement strand
CGGTGGGAACAGATGGTTCATCCATTCTCCCGGTTCAAGGCTCGGCTTCCCCGTGTGTTGATCAACCGGTTCTGTGGCGACGGTCATGGTCCGCGCGGCCATCAGTCTGGCCTTCAAACCGCGCGGAGGTGCGGTCATGTTCAGTCCGAACGGAAGCATCACCGCGACCGATTGATATTCCTTGAGGGCAGTATGGCAGGGGACGCATCCCGACAGGAGATGAGCCTCAATAGCTTGCCGCTCGGCCCGTTCGAGGGTGCCGATGGCATACAGCGGAATCACCTCCTCCAATTCTTCGTGACTCATGGGCGTTCGTTCTGCACCCAATCATGCCGAAGAGACTCGCGCAATTTGGCCATGCCAAGCTTGAGGCGAGTCTTTACTGACTCCACCGGTTGATTGAGTCTGACGGAAATCTCCGTATGGGACAGGCCTTCGTAGTAGGCGAGTTCAATCGCCTGTTGTTGCGCTTGCGGCAAGGTCGACAAGATGTTGCTGACGTGGGTGCGCAATTCCTGATCGGCCTGTGCCTCGACCGGGGGCGGATTGTAGTCCGTAAGGGGTGGCGTCGTGGGGCTACTCACGGCCTGGGCACTGGTGGGTCGGGTGCGTGTCCCGCGCATCCGTAATCGGTCGATGGCGCGGCTGCGGGTGAGCGTTATCAGCCAGGCGATCGGTGTACCCCGGCCGACATCATACCGCACCACTTTACTCCAGATTTCGAGATAGACCTCTTGCAGCAATTCGGCGGCTTCTTCGCGATGGCCGAGGATGCGGAGCGCAATACTGAACAGGAGCGTGCTGGATAGATCGTACAGCTGGCTGAGGGCCTGCTGTTCTCCCTTGGCCACGCGAGCCAGGAGTGCCGGGGCAATCGTCGATGCGGCATGTGGTGAGACGGGGGTCATGGTCGAACGATTACAGGTCCATGTGCTTCCTGGTTGCCGGTCCCTACGGGTACGAAAAACACGTCCACCACTATAGCATCCTTTTCCGATTCTCCTAATGAAACGGGCAAAAGCACGAAGGTCGTGGGAGGGACGGTCGTGACGATATCTGTGGCGCGGTCGATAGACCCATACCGGCGCGTTACTGGGGAAAGAACGGCAGTTCCAGGAGGCGGGGCATGACCAGCGAGTGGGTTACAAGTACGTTGCCAACACATCGGCGGCATCTTCCGCCCCCGATGCCTTCGGGGGCGGGATGGAGGGAGTGGGAAGGTTGTTCACAGCACTGAGGGCAGGTTCCCACCTGCCTGCGGCAAAGTCTTGCCCCGCTAATTCGACACCGAGACCGTATCGATGCAGATAGTCCACCAAGGGTTGCTCGTCGGCGAAGTTATAGCGCCGGACATAGACGAGGGGTGTGCGCAATCCCACGGCTTCGACGAGGGTGCCGTACCCCGGTTTCGACATGATGATGTCGACGGAGGCCAGCAATGTTTTGAAGGAGAACGGTAATGAGTGTGTGGACACGATTCTGGTGCTGTTCGGTGGAACCGGGCCGTCAAACAGAAAACGATACCCATCCAGTGCATCCAGATCTGCCATCGGTAGGGAAATCAGAGGAATTCCGCCGAATCCGATGAGCACGGTGCGCTCGCCTGGCGAAAGGCCTAGCCGGGCAGAGAGGGCGTCACGAGCGGAGGGAGACGGCTCATAGATCGGCCCGATGTCGATGAACCGCCCAAAGATGTCCATTGTGGGAGAGGGCGTGATGCGTAAGGCGAGGTCAGCCCGGGCATAGGCCTGACGTATCGCCCGGATGAGCGGCTGGCCGTCGATATCCGGCGGAGCAGAAAATGCTGAGAGCACAAGGTCCCAGGTAAAGCTCACGAGTCCCACGGTGCGGAGGCCTGCTTCGGCTCCAGCCGCAATGGCCAAGTACGGAGTATCGGCAAGGACCAGGTTCGGGCGAGCCTGACTCATGGCTTCGATCTCGGCGTGAATCCGGTCGTTCCACGTCGCATGGAATCGGGCGTGTTCCCGCCATGTGGCATCGACATCGATCGTCAAGGGCCCCTGTTGAATGCAGCCGACATCCTGCTGGACCGTGCTCAATTCCCAGGGAATGGCCAGGCGGTTCTGAAAGAAGGAAGCCGGGACGGTGGTGCGGAGGATTGCACGAAGACCTGATATCTTGCGGCCCAACGCGTTGAGTACCGGCACGACTTGCGCGGCATGCCCGAACCCGTGCGATGAGATGGCGGCCCAGATCAGCGGCATCCGAAAAGAAGTATAAAAGTGGCAAGTGAGAAGTGCCAAGTGAAACGGCGGCAGGGGACAATCAAGGAGGGAGCCATTTGGTCCTTGCGCCTTGGCATCGCTCTGCCTGGCTCAGCTGTTGGAATGGTCCGATTCCATCGGCGCGATGTTGTACAGGAGCTCCAAATCGAAATCTTCAACGAGTTCGTTGAATGCGCGGGCGCCCATGTCGGAACGGACCTCTGCCATGACGAGATCGATCGCGGGGGCGGCATGCTGCCCATATTGAGTGACGGCTGTTTCGATTCGGTGTCTAGCCTCGTCGAGAGTCATACGCGGCTCCTTTATCGTTCGAGTTCGTCTATGCGAGCGTGCGCAGCAGGTGCTGCATTTCAGGTACGAGATCCTTGCCGCCGTTGGACCGTCCCGAGAGCGCAGCCTCGATGCCTGCGGTGAGAATCGGTTTGGCGTCGGCTGGTTTGCCTAGTCCGATCAACGCACGACCCAGGGCCAGATGGGATGCCACATGGGTCGGGTCCAGTTGTGTGGCGACCGTGAGATGCTCGACGGCTTCCTCAAGACTGCCGCCTTCCTGGAGGATCTTGTTCCCGAGGCCATATCGCCCGAGAAATCCTTTTGGATGTTTGGCAACCATAAGGCGAAATGCATCGATGTCCATGAAGCGTTTCTCCGTTGCTATCGGGGAAGCACTATACCATCGAAAGAGTCAGATCGGCCAGATGGTCGGGTGATGTTCAGGTGAAGCGTATCTCGTTAAGGAGAAGAGCGTATAGCTGATAGCGTATGGCCTGTATCACGAGATCGGAGGAAAATGTCGCGCCATCGGCGACCCATCGTGAATCATGCGGATTAGGGAGCCGGGTTTGCCGAGACAGGGACTCCGGGAAGGGCTGCCGTTGCGCCAGCCGGCCGGTGAGTCTTCACGGTGACAGTACGAATCCTCGATGCCGGCAAGGGCGTCTTACTCGCCATGTACAAGGCGGTGTCCTGCACCAACTGATTCATCAATGCATTCAGGCAGGTTTCGATCACCCGTCCCTTCAGTTCGTCGATCACGATCGGACTGGCGCCGAACAGATTGTAATGGGCCGTTCCGGATGATCGCGCTTCATAGTGTGTCATGTGCCCGTCCCAGCGCTCAAGTTCCAGATGCGCCTGCGCGGTATAGTCATAGTCCAGCTCAATGATCGGCGAGAGGAGGAACATCGAGGTGCCGATTACGATGCCTTTGAAGGCTGTGGGCCCTGAATGGGGATCGATCGTTTCATCGAATGTGACCCGAGCGGATATCGCCTTGCCTTCGACCGAAGCGGAGGCTCCTCCAAGGGGAACGAGCGTGGAAAAGAGACGCGTTTCCTGGAGCGCATTCAAGACTCGGCGTTCGGCGTCAGAGGCAGGATGTTGAGGCGTGCCGTTCTGCGACAAGCGGAAGGTATCTATGACCAATGGAACCCGTTCATCACTGGAAAGCGTAAGCGAGAGGCTTTCCTGTGGATCCGATGAGGGAGATTTCACGTCGATCCATCGAGTGCATGCGGTCATGCTGCACATCACGAATCCGACGAGACCTAAGGCCGACCAGCGAAAGGCAGACATCGTCATGATCTTCGTCTCCTCAGAAATAGAATGAAAAGCCACCGAAGGGCAGACTTGCATTCAGTCCAAGATTTGGGAATGCGGTTCCGGCATTCGAAATATGATGGAAGCGGTACCCGGCGTTGGCGGCGAGTTGCGGCGTGAGAAACCAGGACACGCCGACTCCCCCTGTGAGCACAAAGTTGAACTCATTGGCCTGTTCGTCGATATTCCCGCCGAGATCGGTCCAGAAGGGCCCGCCGCTGAATTCCGCATAGGGCCGGAGACGACCCAAGGCGACGAACGTGTACTTGATTCTTGGCGTGAAACCGACGCCATGGGTCAGGATCGGTTCGCGAAACTGGAGATAGACCATCTCGGCACCGATCGAGATTTGCCCACGGTACCAGCTGTCGCCGATGGGATCAGTCAGGGTCATCATCCATGACGGCATCAACGCGGGTCCATGTTGATTGGTCGTGTGCAGTTCGGTCAGGCGATGAGAGAACATATAGCCGGCGGTGAGTCCGACTTCCTGCGTGCCGACGGTGATGGTTGGCGAGACTTCCCCGGCCTGGATACCGGGTGCCATCAGCATGGTGATGAGTGTCAGGGCAGTGAAGGTTCGCGCAAGCAAGACCATGCTGTCTCCAGGTCACTACCCTGTCGGCGTGTGTGAAATGAAACTTGATCAACAGGCGTCCAGGTGTGACGCTTCAAAGGTAGCAGAGGTTTTGATACTGTCCAGCAATTTGGATAGAGCGGTGTGTCGCAAAGTGTGAGAACGCTGGACAAGGCGCAAGGGGGAACGGGGAATGGGCACATCGAGTCCGAGGCAGGGGGGCGACCGGCGCAAAGACTAGTCGGAGCTGATCAGTTCGGCGAGGTGAGCCGAGTCGGCTTGGAACTCCGGCAGTCGGTATCGCTGGTCGAGCGCGACCACACGTTCAAGACATCGCCGCGCCGAAATCAGATCGTGGCGGGTGTCATAGACTGTCGCCAAGAGTCGAAGTACAGCTGCCTCAGCCGGCTCGTTGCCGAGTTTGATGTAATGTTCCGAGGCATTGTTCAGACAGCGTTCGGCTTTGGCCAGATCGCCTTGGTCGAGATAGCATTTCCCTAATTGACTGTAGGTCACGGCCAGGCCTTCTTCATTGCCGACGACTCGGTGGTGGTCGAGCGCTTGTTTAAATGAGGCCACGGCCTGATCCCACTGTCCGTCTCGGGCCTCCTGCAGGGCGAGGTTGTTATAGAGAATGCCGAGCGCGCGATCGTCGTTCAACGCGCGCAGGAGGTCCAAGGCTTCGAGGTAATAGGGGCGGGACTTTTCCGGGTGGTCGGCGCCGATGTGAAGATTGCCGAGATTGACGAGCGTATGAGCGATGGCGTGCTGATTGCGCTCCGTCCGTTGAATGCCAAGGACTTCCCGATAACAGTGTTCTGCGGCGGCAAAGTCCTGCATCAACGCGCAGGTGTTGCCCAGATTGCCGAGCGAGGTTGATAGTTCACGGGGATTGTTTGCGGCCCGATCATCGGCCACGGCGGCTTCCCAGGCAGCCCTGGCCCGGACCAGATCTCCCCGATGGAGAAAAATCCGCGCCCGATGTTTGTGATCATCAGCCATGGGAATCGTCGTTCGTGAAGCGTATCTCGTGAAGCGCGGAACAGAAAGAGAATGTGTCCATGTTGTTGTTTGCGAGATGCGACATACGCTTCACGAGATACGTATTCAGTCGCCGCCCTTGGGCGTGTCTTTTCTGTATTCGACTTGGATCTCGTCCTCTTCTTCCAGGCCCAATCCTGCCCGAAACGAGCCATACAGTTCTTCGATCTGTTCGACATCTTGTTCTGTTCGTGCTTCACGCGATGCGAGATACGCTTCACACAGTCGTATGCCTGTCTCGAAATGGCGCGCGATCGTCTCCTCTGTCGCCTGTTGCCAGGTGATGTAGATACAGAAGGCCTGAAACGATCGGGCTTTGGGGCAGCGTGTGGCCAGAGCCAACAAGCCTTCGTATGCTTCCCGTGCGGTTGGCCCGGCGTTGGAGGAAAACGTAGTTTCGAGTTCGACGGCGGCCTCCCAGTCGGAGCCGAGCTCGGCGTTTGATTGGTGAAACGCTTGCTGAGCGGCCAGGGCTGGGTCAAATCGCATCGGAGTGTCTACCTCGCATGTTGTAAAGCATATCGTATCGGCTTGTTCGAGGATACTGAGGATGAGGAAAGGAGGTCAATGCCGGTTGCGGCGTTTACTTTCTTTCCCGCTGCTCGGTAGACTGCCTCCACCATTGCAATGAGTACCGAGAAGACAGCGCCTATTCCTGCGGACGCCTCCGCTTCGACTGATCCGGTCGAGCAGGTCATTCGTTACCATGTTCAGACCAAACACCACTACAACCGGTATGCCCGATCGTTGGGGTTTCTCGATTGGGTGAATCAGCCAGATCCGTTTCGGCGGTTTGAAGGTGCGCAGCTGTTCTCGCTCCCATTGCTGAAGGCAGACGAGGCCCCAGTCTCACCAGCGTACGATGCAATCTATGAGCATGGGCGTGTTCCTTCTCAGCCTGTCAGCCTGCGAACAGTGTCTCGATTTTTTGAATTAGCCCTCGCCTTATCGGCTTGGAAAAAGGCCGGGGACTCGGAGTGGGCGTTGCGAATGAATCCCTCGTCCGGCAATTTGCATCCCACGGAAGGGTATGTGGTGTTGCCGGAGATGGTCGGACTCGAACTCAAACCGGGACTGTACCACTATGCGCCGAAGGAACACGGACTCGAATTGCGCGCGGAGTTTCCCGCTGAGCAAGTGGCTCACGTACTGAACCCGTTTCCGGAAGGGGCCTTTCTCTTTGGGCTTACGTCGGTGCATTGGCGCGAGGCCTGGAAGTACGGCGAGCGGGCGTTTCGCTACTGCAATCACGACGTGGGGCATGCGATTGGGACTGCACGAATTGCGGCGGCAACGCTGGGCTGGAACATGGTGTTGCTGGATGGGCTGGATCAAAACACGGTGGCATTACTGTTGGGAACGAACCGGAAAGAGGATTTTGCAGATGCCGAACCGGAGCATCCGGACTGTCTCGCGGTGATCTGGCCCTGGGACGTCAAGAGTCAAACGTCAATCATCAATCGGCTAGAGTCAGAAGAAATACCGTTGTTTCTGGATCCGACAGAGGTGAAGGAAATGATCGGTGGAACATGGCATGGCAAAGCCAATTGTTTAAGTCGGGAACATGGGGTTCATTGGCAGATTATTGAGGAGGTAGCCGCAGCGAGTTGGAAGGGCACAACAGAGCCGCATTCGGCGCTCCGTCCTAGGCTATCCACGAGTGACGTTTCACGAATGACGAATGACGCTGGTCCGTCGGCGGGCCAGATTATCAGGCAACGCCGGAGCGCCGTGGCGTTTGACGGTCGAACGTCGATCACAGCTGCGATGTTCTTTCAAATGCTCCAGAAGGTCATGCCCTGTGCTGAACGGGGGCAATTGAATCGGCCGATGCCCTGGGACGTGTGGCCATATGATCCAGCTGTTCACCTGATGCTCTTTGTCCATCGGGTCGATGGGCTGACACCGGGCCTCTATTTCTTAGTCCGAGACCGGCGGAAGCTTCCCTTTATTCAGCAATCCATGAATCCCGAGATCAATTGGGTGCCGGCACCAAGCTGCCCGCACGACCTGCCGCTCTGGTGGCTGTTGGAAGGAGATGCGCGACAACTGGCGGTGCAAGTCAGTTGCCGACAAGATATTGCTGGAGACAGCGCTTTTTCGTTCGGAATGTTGGCGGAGTTCGAAGGGGGATTGCGTGAGCGCGGTGCCTGGTGGTATCCACGCTTGTTCTGGGAATCTGGGTTGCTGGGTCAGGTGCTGTATCTGGAAGCTGAAGCGGCCGGCGTGCGCGCAACCGGCATCGGCTGCTTCTTCGACGATCCGGTGCACGACATCCTCGCCGTGAAAGGGCTCAGTTGCCAGTCGCTCTATCATTTCACGATCGGCGGGCCGGTGGAAGATCGGCGCCTACAGACGTTGCCCGCGTATGTGCACGTGAAACGTGACACGAGACAAGTTTCAAGTTGAACGTTTCGAGTTTCGCGTTGTTGATACGGTTTTCAGGTAATGCGGAACACGAGACCAGC
>JABMDG010000443.1 GCA_015904045.1 Nitrospira sp. | reverse complement strand
CCTTGAGTGCGGGCTCCAACTGCGCTCGTCCCAGGATGGCGAGATGTGCCTGTACGATCAATTCGGTCAAGAATTGAGGAGCGGAGGTTTGCCCTTGGCGGAGCGTATCGGCCAATAATTCGGCGTGCGCTCTGATGCTGGCAATGGCCAATTGGGCGGCCACCTCTCCGCCGACATGGCCCCCCATCCCGTCGGCGACAGCCCACAGACCTAGTGGGTCGATCGTAATGAACGCATCTTGATTCGTGGCTCGTACCAACCCGATCTCGCTGCGTCCGATCCCGACCCAGCTGTTCATGGTAACGAGGCCGTGAGTGCGTGGTGTGAAATCCGTGCGGGGGTGGCTGACGAAGGGCCGAATCGTAACATCATTTCCTTATAGACGAGTGTGGCAAGAGGCACAAGGGTTTCCGTGTCCGCGCGGTTATAGGCCAACAACATATCGAGTGCAGACTGGTCTCCGCGGCACCATTGCGACCACAGTCGGACGGCGTCCAGGCCGTCAAGACCGCAAAGGGCCGGCGCCCGTTCGAGGCCAAGTTCCTGTTCGAGGCGCTTGAGCCCTCCGCGCATACCCAAGCGGCGTGCAGCCAGGCACAGGTCGAGGTGGGCCGTGGGGAATCGAAGACGGGGGAATTGGGCACGCAAATACGGCACATCGAAGACGGAACCGAAGAAGGTGACCAGCAGCGTGCAACGGTCAAGTTCCGCCTGTAGCCGGTCGGTTGTCAACGTGTCGCCTTGGACCAACGTGGTCGTGGATCCGTTCTGATACAACCCGACAACCGTCACGGCCCCAGCCGGATCGTGAGGAGAAAGGCCGGTCGTTTCAATATCGAGATAGAGCGCAGTGGATCGGCAGGTGTCATAGAATCGCCAATGCTCACGGCTTGGAAGCCGCGTGGCGAGGGAAGAGAAGTCCCCGGCCTCGAATGCGGCGAGGGCGAGCGAGAGGTCCTCGTTATACAGCGATTTTCTGTCCGGGGAGAGCCCGGCGATCCGAGGCCGCTCGACAAAGCTGTGCCAGTCGAGCACGCCGTCTTGCCACCACCTGCGCTCCGTCACAGGTCCGACGCCTTGCAGCAGGACGAATGTGGAGGTCAGCATGGCGGTGATTGTAGCCTTGATTTCACTTAGGAGACAAGTTAGAGTTCGGCACCGCATCAGCGACTGAACGGACGCGTCCTTGGAAAGTTACACCGCCTCATGACTGAACCGGCGAAGCGCATCCGCATTCTGGTGAACGGAGTGCGACTCGAAGCGGAGCTCAGGGGGACGAAAACGGCGGCTGCGGTCTACGCCGCACTTCCGGTTCAGGCCCCGATCAATGTGTGGGGAGAAGAATTCTATTTCAAGATTTCCGGTGTGACTGATTATCGGGAGACGGCCACGAATCGGGTCGCAGTCGGGGACATCGCCTACTGGGGAGCCGGCCAAGTTCTGGCGATTTTCTTTGGACGAACCCCGATGAGCACGGGAAGCGATCCGGTGCCCGCCGATCGGGTGAATGTCGTGGGACGAATCGTCGGGGATGCGACCCAGTTACGTCGCGTGATGGACGCCTCAACCATCCGAGTCGAGCAAGGATAGGGGCATGCGTCTTTCGAAGGAACGGGTGCGGCATATGGCCGACAGCCTGGTGGGGCGTCTCCAACAAGAGGGTCACATCGAACTGCTCGGAGACCGGCATGCATTGGTTGCCGGACTTGAGCAGGTGATGACAGACGAGCTGTCTGTGGAGGATCGGTTGAATGCGGAAGTGCGGCAGCTGCTCAAAGCGTATGATCAGCAGATCGAGCAAGGCCAGGTCGATTATCAGAAAATGTTTCAGATGGTGAAGCAGAAGTTGGTCCGTGAACGGGGCCTCATCTTATAAGACGTGAAACGTGAAGCGTATTTCGTGAAGCGTTTGCGAACGACGAGATACGAGCGACGGACGACGCGGATCGCATGTTAAGCGAAGACAAAGCCAGTCATTTGTCGCACGTCATCGTGAATGCGATCAAGCGTCACGCGGCGGTCAGGATGGTGGCCGATGACGAACGGGTGCTGAAAGCGGTCAAGCGTGTCGTGGCCGCCGAGTTGGCGCAGGAAGAAGAGATCGACCGCAAGGTCAAGGCCAGATTGGCCTCGTACTCGCGCGGCATCGTCGAAGGGAGTGCGGAGTGGGAGGTGCTGTATCGGAAGACGATCGAGGACGAGATCAGAAAACAGGCCAAGACGTGAAGGACAGAGGGTGAGGGAGGGAGCATGAAACAGGTGATGATCCTGGGGATGATCATTGCGTTGATGGCGACCACGGGTTGTTTCTCGAAGCGCAAGCCTCTCGTTCCGCTGGCGCTGGCGGACGTGGATGCCAAGTCCCAGGCGGTGGTGCTGACCGAGCAAGGCACGCAGGCCTACCACGCGAAACAATTCGAGGAGGCCAAGAAATTGTTTGAGCAGGCGGTGTCCATTGCGCCTCAGTCCGGGCAGGCGCATTACAACTACGGCTTGGCACTGAACGCGCTGGGCAAACAGGACGTTGCGCGGCAGCATTTTCTTGAGGCGGCGAACTTGGCTCCCGGGGATCAGGTGATATGGGATTCGCCCGCCTTGGCGCCCTATGGTGATCCCGAAACGAGAACACGCACCAAAGACCGTCCCTATGGAACACAACGGCCCAATTTCGGCGCCCCGTTGCCCCGATAATAGGCGGTTGATAGAGGATCGGGATCGATCGCGATCGCGAACCGATCAGTAGACTCCGCACCAAGCCGGAAGACGTGTCCTATATTTTGCAGACATGAGGAGTGAGATATGGCCAAGGATGTTACAGTCGGACAAATGGCGCCCGAACTCTCAATTCCTGACCAGGACGGTAAGACCGTCACGCTGAAGAGTTTCCGGGGTAAGCAGGTCGTCTTGTATTTTTATCCGAAAGACGATACGCCGGGCTGTACCAAAGAGTCCTGCGATTTCCGCGATGTCGAATCACAAATCTTGCGGGCCGGGGGAGCCATCCTGGGGGTGAGCCTGGATGGGCGCGACTCTCACCAGAAGTTCATCAAGAAATTCGGACTGCCGTTCCCGCTGTTGAGCGACGAAGACGCGGCTATTTCCAAGGTCTACGGGGTCTACAAGGAAAAGAATATGTATGGCCGAAAGTATTGGGGTATCGAACGCAGCACGTTCATCATTGGTCCGGAAGGGAAAGTCAAAGCGATCTTTCGCAAAGTCAAAGTCGATGGGCATGCCGACGAAGTGTTGGCCGCGCTGAAAGCATAGCCCTCGCCAGTGCCCTCCTCTCACATTGGCCATGCGGTCCATGATCGATCTTGTCCGCAGAGCCGCTCTCTTCTGTCTGGTTCCGCTTGTATCCTGTGTCAGCTGCTTGGAGGCCGCAGATAAGACTCCCGCGACGCTTCTGCTCAAAGACACGCTCATCGCGCCCGGCCAGCCGGCGAGGGTAGAGGCGCGGCTCTCTACCACAGGCCTGCTGGCTCCCGCGGGATTAGGTGGAGAGCTCCTCGAGCTTCTTGTGGAGGGCAAAGTCGTCGCGACGGGCATGACCGGCGGGGATGGACGGGCGTTTTTGACCTATCACCCCAAGGCGCAGGGTGTCATTCCGATTCAGGTGCGAGTCGGTCGCAGTCCACGCGTCCTGCCGACGGAAGGGGTGGCGAATCTGGCCGCCTGGGAGCGGCGCAACCCCATCCTCGCGATCGAGGTGGCGGCGCTGATGGAAGCGCGTAAGGGAGAACATCCGCTGTCCGGCATCGGGTCGGTGTTTGAGTCGGAACGAACGCCGATGCCCGATGCGGCCGACGAGCTGGCCAAGTTGACGCAGTTCCATTATCGCGTCATGTATGTGGCTACGGTTCCGTCGACGAATGCGGATAGCTTGCTCGCGACCGCCGAGATCCGAGCGTGGCTGACCCGTCATAAATTTCCACCCGGATATATCGTCGTGTTGCCGCCTGGCGCATCCGTGTGGGGGGCGAAGATCGATGAATTGCATGGCGCGGGCTGGAAGAGCCTCAAGACGGGCATCGGCCGCTCGAAGGCCTTCGCGGAGGCCTTTCTTCAGCGGCGGTTGGAGGCCGTCGTGATATCAGACTCGGCAACTAGGGAAGTTCCGCGGAAAGCCGCAGTCGCGAAGGATTGGAAGGAGGTTCGAAAGAAGCTGTAACAGGTTGCGATCGATTCACACCGGCCAACGCTCTTCCTTCCAGGCCATCTCCCAAAACATCCATTCGTACCGTGAACTGAGTATGAACGACGCCTCCATGCGGCGCCGTGCTTCGTGGCCGGCGGTCTTGGCCCACTGATCGACTTTCTTGCGCATCCATTGCTGGACTTCGGCGAACTCCGGCGACGCATAGAGCATGAGCCAGTCACGGTAGGGGTGATTCTTAGGCGGAGGCCCGTTCTTGAGCAAGTGCTGTCCGACGACGCAATAGACCCAGGCGCAGGGGAGAGCGACGACGGTGATCTCCGCCGCGGTGCCGGATGCCGCCACCGCCAGCATGTGTCTCGTGTAGGCGTAGGTGGTCGGTGCCATGGGAACCGACGCCATCCGTTGCGCCGTCATCTTCCAACGCTTCCCATAATTCTCGTGTAGGCTCCGCTCAACGATGATCGTGTCCTCGGCCAGTTTGTTGAATCGCAGGGCGGATTCGGCATCCGGCGCGCGCACCGCGCTAGCGGCAAACACGCGCGCGAGATCGCCGAGAAACCGTGCGTCCTGCAGAATGTAATATTTGAATTTCCGCTCAGGCAGCGTGCCGTTTCCCAGGGCGACTACGAACGGATGCACAAGCTGTGCATCCCAGATGGGTTTGGCGAGTTGCCGGAGCTGGTTGGAAAACGACATGGGAATCTTCCTTGGAAGGGCGCCCCTACGCCGGCCAGGGTCTCGGCAAACGGTTGATGCCGTCCAGCGCGGCGACTCTGTAACATTCGGCCAACGTCGGATAGTTGAAGACGGTATCAATAAAGTAGTGAATTTGTCCATGGTAGGCCATGACCGCCTGGCCGATGTGGATCAGCTCGGTGGCGCCTTCGCCGATGGCATGCACACCAAGCAGCTCTTTCGTATGCCGGTGGAACAGCAGTTTGAGCATGCCGGTTTCGTCCCCGATCAGCTGGCCCCGTGCGATTTCCTTGTAGCGGGCGATGCCGACGCCGTAGGGCACGTCTGCTTGCGTCAGCTGTTCCTCGGTCCGGCCCACCATGGAAATCTCAGGAATTGCGTAGATGCCGTACGGCAGCAGCGAATTGTCGACGCGATCGGGGTAGCCGAACGCGTGGCAGGAGGCGTGGCGGCCCTGTTGCATCGACGTCGAGACCAGGGCCGGGAAGCCGATGACGTCTCCGACGGCGTAGATATGAGGAACGGCCGTCTGGAAGTGTTCGTTCACGCTCAGGCGGCCCCGGTCGTCCGGCTTTAATCCTACAGCCTCCAACCCGAGCCCCTGCGTCGCGCCGACCCGGCCGATCGCGTACATGAGCGTCGTGGTTTGGACCGGCTGGGCGTGTTTGAGACAGACGTGAATGGTCTTGCCCGCGTCTTTCTTGATGGCCAGGACTTCCTCATCGTGGTACAGGGTGACGCCGATGTCACGCATTTGTTTCTGGAGCGCCTCAACGATCTCGGCGTCGACGAACTCCAGCAGGCGGGACCGTTTGTCGATGAGCGTGACAGGAACTCCGATGGTGGCGAGGATTGAGGCGTATTCCGTGCCGATGATGCCGCCGCCGACGA
>JABMDG010000442.1 GCA_015904045.1 Nitrospira sp. | reverse complement strand
GTCAGCTGTTTTGTCGTCATCGGGACCCAGCAGCAGGTACCGATGAAGGGACTGCTGACCGTGAACCTCATTTACAACTACACGCCGATGGAGGCGCCGTCGGGACAGGGTGGGAGGATTCCCTTTGCCAGTCAAGGCGACAAGACACTCACACTCGCGAATTTGAATGTGAATCGGATCGCGACGACCACCCGCACGGCGACCCTGGACCTCAATTATGGTCTGACGGAGCGATTTGGACTGCAAGTTGCCATCCCGTACAAGCATGTGGAGTCCGATGCCCAAATCGGAGGCCTCACGCCTGTGCCCTACAGTGAGCGGGGACTCGGCGACATTCGCGCAATGCTGAAATACAACCTGCTGCCAACTTTGCGGAGCATGCTGGTGCTGGGGGTGGGCGCCGATTTCCCGACCGGCAGCTATGGCCGGTTTTCACAGGGTACGACTTTGGCCGAATCGACCCTGCAGATCGGCCGGGGAAATTTCGGCCTGATTCCCATGATCTATCAAACCTACGAACTGATTCCCCATCGGGTGAATCAGTTCGCGCTGGCCAGTTACCGGCACACATTCAAGAACAGCGACGGCTATCAGTTCGGCGACGAAGTCAATGTAAGCGCCGGACTCAATATCATCCCCTTGGAGAAGACGCCGTGGTTGACGCTCATTCAGCAATTTAACTTTCGCTGGATGCAGAACGATGCCATGGATGCGGCGTTATATCAGTTCGATTCCACCATCGGGACGTCTATTCTGCTCGATCCAACCATCAAATTCCGATCGGTCCCCACGACCGGGTCGAGATACCTTGCCTATTCGCCCGGGATCAATTTGAATTTATTGGATGTTGCCTCGTTCTATTTCATCGCGCAGATTCCGATTTATCGGGATTTCAACGGCAATCTGGAACAACAGATCAGTTATGTCTTCGGGCTCTCGAAATCGTTCCAACTGATGGGCGGTTCATAAGCCCACGGACATGACTAAGATAAAAGGGGAAAATGACCATGCAATTTATCGACATTCGATGTGACATCGTGAAGCACGGCTTAATTGGATTGTTAGGATTGACATTCGCTGCACTTGTTGGCTGCCTACAGGGAGAAACGCCCTCAACCACTGGGACCGGAACCGTAGCGCCAGGCGGCAGCGCCGCATTGCAGGGGCCGATGGCCTTTGTCAAGAACAGTGGTATTGGCAGTGAAAATACGCTCTCGGTTGTCGGTGTTGACAACCAAGGCAATTTGAGAATCATTTCAACAATGGGAGCTGCGGGCGAATTCGGGAACGGTGCGCTGGGGGATATGCAGGTATCCAGTGGTGAATGGGTTTTTGTGAATCTTACGGCCGGTAACGGGGTTGCCACTATTGATCCTCTTAGCGGAGCCACGCCGATCCATGAGGATAATCTTTCCACAAGGACTCGTCCCGTGCATATCTATCGAGATCCGACTGATGGAGAAGTCATCTGGTCGATGAATGATGGCGATGCAACAAATGGGAACGACAGTCTCTGTCCGTTAGGAGGCACATCGGTCACTGTTTTACACAATTCTCACATCGGTGCGGGAGGAAATCCTCCGTCCGTGGTCGGTACAACCTGCACGCTTGCGTCTGGTCACGCGGTCACCGCGTTCTCTCGGCCCACAGCAGCAGATCAGGCTATCCCTCGGTATGCGGTAGTGACAAATGAAAAAGGGGGCCAGATGGCATTTCTCGATAACGATCAGCCTTCCGGGACGTATCGGCAAATGGTTGCCAGACTTGATCTTTGCACGGATGCTGGCCAGGCGGCCCTGGTTCCTGCAGGACTAGCCTGTGACAACGAGGTTGCCACGGCCATCACTGCTCCCTTTACAGCAAACGGGTCTAAGCCCCACGGTATCCGTTGGT
>JABMDG010000441.1 GCA_015904045.1 Nitrospira sp. | reverse complement strand
CAAGGCCTTGGCGGGTATGATCTTTCTTGGAGTTGTCGTGCGAACAGTCGATCATGATGGGGCGGGTAATGCCTTCGTTCGCGACGGCTGCTTCGGCTTTGGCAACGTGTTCTTCTTCATAGTTGGTCTTGCCGCCGCCGCCGCGGAGGACGATGTGGCGGTCGGGATTACCCATCGTGCGGATGATCGCCGTTTGCCCGTCGGCATTAATGCCGACAAAATGATGCGGCGTCCTGGCGGAGATCATGGCATTCACGGCGACTTGCAGGCTGCCTTCCGTGCCGTTCTTGAAACCGACCGGCATCGAGACGCCGCTGGCCAATTCGCGGTGTGTCTGGCTTTCCGTCGTGCGGGCTCCGATCGCAGACCAACTGATCAGATCGGCGACATATTGCGGGCTGATCGGATCGAGCAATTCAGTGGCGCAGGGGAGTCCGAGCTGGTTGATGTGCAACAGAATGGTGCGGGCGAGCTCCAAGCCGGTGGCGATGTCGCAGGTCCCGTCCAAATGGGGATCATTGATCAGGCCTTTCCAGCCGATCGTGGTTCGGGGTTTCTCGAAATAGGTCCGCATCACGATCAGGAAACGGTCGCGCAGGGCGTCGGCGACAGGCTTCAGTTTTTGGGCATATTCGAATGCGGCTTCAGGGTCATGGATGGAGCAAGGTCCGACAATGACGACCAGCCGATCTCGGTCTTGTCCATGGAGGATTTTTCTGATGGCATCGCGGGTTGCAACGACCAGCGCTGCCGCCTGTTCGGTGATAGGCAGTTTGGTCTTGATGACACGCGGCGGAGGAAGGGCATTGATCTCCCCAATATGCTGATTGTCGATGGGTCTATTCACAATCGTTCCTCAGGTCTCACCAGCGGATCAAGGATATATGAACACACTAGAGAAGTCTACATGACGATATTTAACCTATTGAAGAGTAAGACAAAATATCTACTGGGCGTGTGCCTTGTTTGACAGGCTTCTTCTAATTGTGGTACTTCGTCCGCCGCAATGGTGTCTCTGAACCTCATAGGTCGCTTAAGAGCTGGCCTGTCGGTCGGCCTCATCCTCCTGCTCATGGCCCTGGCGCCCTTCGCCGTTGCGCAGGACGTGCACCATGAATTGGCCGCCGCCGACACAGACGGCCATGAACACTCCGACAACGATCTCTGCCAATGGGTTCAGCATCACACGGCGGGCTCGCTCGATTTTGATGTGCCCCGGCCGGCTTTCCGTGAGCTGGTCGAGCAGTATGAATCGCCTGCTGATCCGATCTTACTGTCCGTTGCATTTTCGTACGTCGGCCCCTCGCGCGCTCCTCCTGCTCTCCACTAAGGTTCAACCTCAAACGTTCGTGCCAAGCGTGGCCTGACCACCAGGTTTGGCCGCGAGCACCGTGGTCGTTCACCGGGATGAACTCGGCAGTGGGAGGGGTATGTTACAGCCTACAGTGGTTCAATGCTTGGGTTGGGCCGTGCTAGTCACGGTCTTCGGGATATGCTCTGATTCATTAGTCTATGCTGCGGACACTGATCGCGTGACGATTACGGGCACGGTACACAATCAAGACCTCCGACGGGTCCCGCAGGTCGTAGTCGAAGTGAAGGACGAGGAGGGGGGGCTGGTGTCGTCTGGCATCTCCGACGATGCAGGGGAATTTGCCATCGTGGTTCCCGTTCAGGGGATCTACTCCGTCAGCGCGGTGCAGGAGACCTTCCGCAGCGAGTATGTCGTCTTGAAGGTAGAGAACAACGCACCGAAGCCGGTGACGTTGACCCTGTCGCAAACCAGGGACATTGCCCTGGAGGTGGTGTCGCCACTGCCGCCTATCCAGACCAAGGCATCGAGCGAAACGTACTCGCTCAGCCGAAAAGAGATCGAAGTGCTGCCGCGCGGCAACAACAACGAATTTCACGACGTGGTGCTGACAATTCCGGGGGCGGCCTACGGGGCGCTGAAACAGGTCCATGTTCGGCAAGACCATGCCAATTTACAACTGCGGATCGACGGGGTGCCGATTCCAGATACGGTTTCCTCGACCTTCTCAGATGTAATTTCGCCCAGAGCTTGGGAACGGGCCGATATCGTGCTGGGCGGGATGGAAGCCAACGTCGGTAACAAGACCGCCGCGCTTATCGACATTACGACCAAGAGCGGTACGAAGCCGGGTTTTGGGTCGATTCAAGTCTTCGGCGGCTCCAATAAGACGATTAATCCGTCATTCGAGTACGGAGGGACGGTCGGGGA
>JABMDG010000440.1 GCA_015904045.1 Nitrospira sp. | reverse complement strand
GAGACCACCGCGCCGCCCTGGGCGATGGCCGTGGTCCAGGCAAAGGCCTTGAAGCTCACAAACTTCAGTCTGCTGGTCGCCCATGTGCTGGTGCCGCCGGCGATGGAGGCGATCCTGTCGTCACCCCAGAATTGGATTCAGGGGTTTCTCGCCGCCGGCCACGACTGCACGGTGATGCGCTACGAGGAGTACGATGCCATTGCAATGCGCTATCGAGTCCCGATTGTCGTGACGGGATTCGAGCCGGTGGATGTGCTTGAGGGCATCGCAATGCTGGTCAGTCAGTTGGAGGCGGGGCGGGCTGAAGTCGAGAACCAGTACGTGCGATCGGTCAGCCGGGAAGGGAATCGGCAGGCGCAAGCCATCGTGGACGACGTCTTCGAACCGGCCCCGCGTGCGTGGCGGGGTATCGGGGAGATCCCGCGCAGCGGGCTCCAGATGCGCTCTGTCTATGCCGACTTCGATGCGGCGGTGCGCTTCCGCGACGCGCTTGCCTCGTTTGGTCCGGCCGCGCAGGAAGATCCGGAATGCCAAAGTGGATTGGTGCTTCAGGGTTTGCTCAAGCCAATGGACTGTCCTGCCTTCGGATCGAAATGCACGCCGGAGAATCCGTTGGGCGCGCCGATGGTGTCGAGCGAAGGAGCCTGCGCTGCCTATCATCGATACCGGGGCCACGTGATTCGTGAAACGTGAAACGTATCTCGCGAGACCGGCGGGAGTCGCGCGAAAAGCGCGACGGGTCGGTGAGGTTGTCGAGACGAGTCCCGCCTTTCGCGCATGTCTCGCCTTTCTCGCAAGCACGAGATACGAGCAACAAATTATGACCGACAACAAATCCTTTGAGCCGGCTTGTCCCTTGCCGATCTCGGCAAGGCACACCGTGCAGCTTGCGCACGGCGGTGGTGGACGGCTCATGCGAGATCTGATTCAAGAGGTCTTCGTTCACGCCTTCGACAACGCAATGCTCGCACCCTTGCACGATGGGGCCACCTGGCCCGTGGAGAAAGGCACCCTGGCGTTCACCACCGACTCCTATGTGGTACATCCCCTGTTCTTTCCGGGCGGCGACATCGGCAGTCTCGCGGTCCATGGCACGATCAACGATCTCGCCATGTGCGGCGCGAAGCCACTGTATCTCAGTGCCGGATTCATCCTGGAAGAAGGGCTGAGCCTGGATGTGCTGAGGCAAGTCGTGAAGTCGATGGCCGAGGCGGCGCGGGCGGCCGGGGTGTCGATCGTCACGGGAGACACGAAAGTCGTCGATCGGGGCAAGGGCGACGGGATCTTCATCAACACAGCCGGCGTCGGGCTGGTTCCGTCAGGCGTCCGTGTGTTGCCGACGTTGATTCGGCCAGGTGACGCGATCCTTGTCAGCGGCGATCTTGGTTCCCATGGCGTGGCCGTGTTGAGCGTGCGGGAAGGGCTGGCGTTCGCCGGCGATGTCACAAGCGATTCAGCTCCGTTGCATGATGTGGTCGGCGACCTCATCGAGAGCGGGATCGGGATTCATTGCCTGCGGGATCTGACGAGGGGCGGGCTTGCGAGCGCACTGAATGAACTGGCCGTGGCGGCGAAGGTTGGCATGATGGTGGAGGAGGCGGTCATTCCGGTGAGCGAGCCGGTGCGCGGCGCGTGCGAGCTCTTAGGCCTCGACCCACTCTATGTGGCGAATGAGGGGCGGTTTGTTGCGATGGTGCCTGAGTCGCAGGCCGAGGCCGCGCTGGCGCTCATGCGTTGCCATGCGGTGTCCGGCAAGGCGGCTCGGATCGGCACCGTCACGGAGCGCCATGCTCCGCCGTTGGTTCTGCGGACGGTGGTGGGCACGCACCGGGTTCTGGACCTCATATCCGGCGAGCAACTGCCACGCATCTGCTAGCGCGCTTCCGTATGAGTGTCTGCATATGCCTACAGTAGTCATTCTTCCTGATGCCGGCTTGTTCCTACACCCGCGGGTGTTTACTATAGCGGTCTCTCATCTATACATACGGTACCAGGCTGTCCGCCCCATAGCGTATCGACCCTGATAGTGCATACCACTCCGTCCGCTGTAAGCGCATACATCCGGATCTCCGATGTCTCGGACGACGGGCCTCGTTCTCTTGGAAGAGCCTCGCGCAGACAGAGGCGTTCCTCGGAGGAATGATCCATGCAACTCACCGGTTTCTATGGGACTGAACCGAAGAGCTGTGCCGATGATGCCGATCGAGGAGAGCGGACACGAACGATCAGAGTACGTCGTTCCAGGGAGGGCTGACGGCAAAGGCTGCGTTGATCAGACCGACATGGGAATACGCTTGGGGGAAATTGCCGCACTGGGTGTTCGTGGAGGGGATGAAATGCTCGGAAAACAAACCCACATGATTGGCTGCGGACAGTACCCGGTCGAGAATGGATCTGGCCTCCGACATGCGGCCCAATCGGGCCAGCGCCTGGGCGATCCAGAAGGAGCAGATGACGAACGCCGCTTCCGGTTTTCCAAAGTCGTCTTCTCGGACATAACGGTAGAAGAATCCCGTCTCTTCGCCGGCTCTCTTCAGCGCGAGCGCGTGGGCGATCTGCCCCACTGTGGTTTCGCAGAGTTGCCGATTCGGATAGCCCAGAATGGGCAGTTGGGCCAGCGCGGCGTCGTAGCTGATGTCGGACGGACCGTTCCTGACCGCGCCGTCATGTACGGAACGGAGCAAAGCCTCGGCGGCGTGGATCCTGGCACTGGTCAGATCGACCGAGAGCGACCCGAGATATCCGGTCTGTGCGATGCGTTCCAGCCGCTCCAAGCCGGCCCAGCAGAGCAAGTTGGTAAACGCATGTTCGCGCCAACCGTTGCGGATTTCCCAAAGGCCCGCGTCGGGCTGGCCGATGCTGCGTATGCAGAGCTTCGCCAAATGGGCCAGGAGTCCATCGAGATCACGGGTCCGCAGGTCCACAAATCGTTCGTCGAAGTAGATGGGCGTGAAGGTCAATATCATTTCGCCATAGGCGTCGTTCTGGACTTGTTCCGCCGCCTGATTATGGCTGCGGACCGGGACGCTGCCCTGATAGCCGGTCCAATTCGCATGCTCCGTTTCCGGGAGCGGCAATCCCTGGCTCAACGTGTAGACCGGACGCAGGCGGTCGCGTGAATGTTCGTGGGTGTGCGCGATGTTCAAGAGGAACTTCAGAAAGGCTTCCATCTCTTCGAAGTGGCCCAGGTTATGAAACGCCGTGAGCGAATAATAGGCGTCGCGCAACCAGCAGTAGCGATAATCCCAGTTGCGGGCGGCGCCCGGCTGTTCAGGGAGGCTCGTAGTCAGGGCCGCCAAAATGGCGCCGGTGTCTTCGAAGCAGTGGAGTTTCAACGCGAGGGCGGACCGGATGACCGCCTGCTGGTGCAGCAGCGGCACCGAACAGTTCTTGACCCAGGTGCGCCAGTAACGCGTGGTTTGTTCCAGAAAGTCGTGGCTGACTTTGACCAGGTCGTCCTCGATGCCGAGTCCCCAGGTCAAGCCGAAATAAAATTTCTGCGTCAGGGCGACCGGCGTCTCTTCACAGAGGTACGTCAACGGCATGTTGGTCAGCAGGCGGAGCGGCTCGC
>JABMDG010000044.1:12268-15041 GCA_015904045.1 Nitrospira sp. | reverse complement strand
AGGGCGCGGCCGCTTGGCAATGGCTTCTTTGACATAGGCTACCGCCGCGAGATCACCGGGCCCCGGCAGACTGGTCGCATCCATCAGCACATACAAGAGATCAGCTTCCTCCAACGCCTCAACCGCCGTCCGAACCATCCGCCGGTTTAAGAGATGCTGCGGCTTGTGTAATCCCGGGGTATCGAGGAACGCAATTTGGCCATCCGGCACATGCACCACTCCCAGTATACGCGTCCTGGTCGTCTGAGGTTTCTCCGACACAATCGCAATTTTATCACCCAGCAGACGATTGAGGAGCGTAGACTTACCTACATTGGACCGCCCGATAATCGCCACGGTTGCAAACTTCATGGTTTCTCCGGATGTGTCTGTTCATCTGCCGAGCCGGGAGTCAGTTGATATACGGTCTCCCCTTTGCGCACATAGCCCAGCCGCTCCCTGGCCAGCTGTTCAATCTTTGACGGATCATGCTGCAGACGGCCAATGTCCTTCCGCAGCAATGCTGTTTCTTCACGTAATGCCGATAGCTCATCGTCAAGCTGGACCGCATGATCACGCATGGCAAGGTATCGCGGAAGTCCCATCTCGCCGAAAAATAGCGCGACCAACAGCCAGACACAGGCACCTATGCCTGCCGCTTGGGCGAACTTCACCATGCGGCGCTCCCAATCCAGCCAATGCCGCCCGCGATTTTGCTTGATGATCATCTGGTCATCCACCGATCATGTGCCGCGAGTTCGTATCTCGTATCCCGTATCTCGCGACGCGCGAAACGCGCGACGGGCGCGACTCGAGAAGCTAAAGTACCCAACCAGTCTCGCTTTCCGTGCAAGCCTCGCGAGTCCCGCGTGAAATCATCTTGCTACGACCGGCTCGGCACAGCGTCCCGGCCTCGATAGATTGCCGCCGAACCCAACTCCTCTTCGATCCGGAGCAGCTGATTATACTTCGCGACTCGATCCGTTCGAGACAACGATCCGGTCTTGATCAACCCGCTGTTGGTAGCCACCGCAACATCGGCGATCGTCGTGTCCTCTGTTTCACCCGAACGATGGGAAATAATCGCCGTATACCCGGCCCGTTTGGCCATCTCAATCGCATCCAACGTTTCTGTCAAAGTTCCGATCTGGTTCAGCTTGATAAGAATGGAATTGCCGATCCCTTCCTTGATGCCCCTTGAGAAGATGTCCACGTTCGTCACAAAGATGTCATCTCCGACAAGCTGCACCCGCTTGCCCAACTTCTCCGTGAGCATCTTCCAGCCCTTCCAATCCAACTCGCTGAGACCGTCCTCGATCGAGAGAATCGGATAGCGGTCCAGCAACTTGCCGTAATAGCCGACCATCTCTTCAGAAGACCGTTCCGGATTCTTCTCCGCCTCGAGCACGTAGCGGCCATTCTCGTAGAGTTCACTCGCTGCGCAGTCCAATGCCATCGCAATATCTTTCCCCGTCTTGTATCCCGCCTGTTCAATAGCCTGTGCAATGAGACTGAGCGCTTCCTCGTTGGATTGTAGATCCGGCGCAAACCCGCCCTCATCGCCCACCGCCGTATTGAGTCCCTTCTTCTTCAAGATGGCCTTCAGCGAATGGAACACCTCCGTCGCCATCCGCAACGCCTCGCTGAATGTCGGCGCCCCGACCGGCATGATCATGAACTCTTGAAGATCAAGGCGATTGTCGGCATGGGCGCCGCCGTTAATGATATTCATCAGCGGCACCGGCAGTACACGGGCATTCGTTCCACCGAGATAGCGATACAGCGGCTGCCCCGTTTCACTCGCCGACGCCCGAGCCACAGCCAACGATACGCCAAGAATGGCATTGGCTCCGAGCTTGCCTTTTGTCTTGGTGCCATCCAATGCGATCATTGCCTGGTCGATACCGGCTTGATCAAATGCTTCTCTGCCTAGCAACTCAGGCGCAATGACTTTTCTGATATTGGCAACGGCCTTGGAAACCCCCTTGCCCATCCAGCGTTTTTTGTCGCCGTCACGCAGCTCAATGGCTTCCTTTTCGCCGGTCGAAGCCCCGGATGGCACCGCCGCTCTCCCCATCGCCCCGCTTTCCAGCGTCACTTCCGCCTCAACCGTCGGGTTCCCCCGCGAATCCACAATCTGCCTGCCTTTGATCTCGCGAATAACGCTCATGGACCACTTCCTCTCCTATTAGACCGCCAATCTCTTCTTGAGTAGTTCGTTGACCTTCCCAGGATTCGCTTTCCCTCCGCTGGCTTTCATCACCTGCCCGACCAGAAAGCCCAGGACTTGCTGCTTGCCTTCCTTGAACTGCACGACCTGCGCCGGACTCTTGGTTAAGACCTCGGTGATGATCGCTTCCAGCGCCCCTTCATCGGAGACTTGCGTGAGGCCCTTTTCCTGAACGATCTGTACCGGTGTCTTCCCGCTGCTATAAATTTGGGGGAAGATTTCGCGCGCAACTTTGAGACTGATCGCACCCTGGTCGACCATCTTCAACAGCTCAACCAGCCGCTCCGGGGGCACAGGCGATGCACTGACATCCGTCCCTGAGTTGTTCAACTCCCTCGTCAGTTCCCCCATGACCCAGTTGCTGACTGTCTTGGGCTGATTGAACAGCTTTACGCAAGCTTCAAAGTATTCTGCGATGCCTTTGGACGATGTCAGAATACCGGCATCATACTCCGGCAGCCCATAGTCGCCGACAAACCGCCGGGCCCGCGCAGCCGGCAATTCCGGTAACGACGACGTGAATCCCTCAACCCATTCCTTGTCGAGTTTCAATGGCACCAGATC
>JABMDG010000044.1:8568-12168 GCA_015904045.1 Nitrospira sp. | reverse complement strand
CACCTTCTTGAGATCCTTCTTTGCCAGTGCTTTCATATAATCGGGAACAGGACGATCCGCCGATGTGGAATCCATCGGATCGTGGCCGGCAATGGCGTTGAGCAAGAATGCCGCATCTCGGACATCCTTCGTGATCGGGCCGATTTGATCGAGCGAGGACGCAAATGCAACGAGACCGTACCGCGACACCCGCCCATACGTCGGTTTCAACCCGACCACGCCGCAGAACGCCGCCGGTTGACGGATCGAGCCACCCGTATCGGACCCGAGCGCCGCGACGCACTCATCCGCCGCCACTGCCGCTGCAGACCCTCCGCTCGACCCACCTGGCACTCGATGAAGGTCCCACGGATTGCGGCTGGGCCCAAAGGCGGAATTCTCGGTCGAAGACCCCATAGCAAACTCATCCAGATTCGTTTTGCCCAACAAAATGTAGTCCTGCTCACGCAGCTTGGCGACGACTGTCGCATCGTACGGCGGCACGAAGTGTTGCAGCATGCGCGAACTGCACGTCGTCGCCACGCCTTCCGTACAGAGGTTGTCCTTGATCGCAAGCGGCATTCCCGTCAACGGCTTCGTTTTGCGCCATCCTTTGAGATGCCGATCCAAGGCCTCTGCCTGAGCCGATGCGGCGTCCGTTACCTGCGTCACAAACGCTTTAACCTTCGGCTCCACTTGGCCGATACGCAGAGCATACGCGCGCACGATCTCCGCCGCGCTCACCTCGCCGGCGGAAAACTTCTTCTGGAGCTCGCACAATGACAGTTTATGGATCAACATAGCCGTTCAGTGAATAGGCTGATATGCGCGCACGACGACAAGCTGACAAGTTGCACTTCGCTTAGGCACCCTGCCAGCCTGTGAGCGTACGCACATGTCAGCCTACCTTGACGATGCGATTCTTCTCATTCACTCGCACGATCTTGGGCGCGTGCTTTTTGATTTCTTCATCGCTGTAGTACTCGTAGCAAAAGATAATAATTTGATCGCCGACGGCGGCTTTTCTAGCCGTGGGTCCGTTCAAAATGATATCTCCGTTGCCTCGCTTGCCGTTGATCGCATAGGTCATGAACCGCTCGCCGTTGTTCAAGTTGGAGCAGACGATGGCTTCATAGGGAAGAATGCCGGCCGCCTCCATCAAATCCTGATCGATGGTCAGACTGCCCTCATATTCCAGATGCGCACCGGTCACCGTAGCACGATGGATTTTCGAACGTAGCATTTGTCGAAACATTTCCCACCTTTGTGAAAAGTAAAAGGTCAAACGTGAACGGCTTCAGACCCTGCACGAGCAAATAAACCTTTCACGTTTCACGTCTAACGCTCTTCCAATATTTTAGGCACACAGAACCCGTCCCCTTCACGTTCGGGGGCATTGGCCAAGGCTTTCTCCGCCGGTAATGACGGCCGGACAACGTCGTCTCGAAATACATTGACCTGTCCCATGACTGTCGCGGTCGGCTCGACTCCTGACGTGTCGTAACGGCTCAGCTGTTCGACATGGGCCAGAATTTCGCTCAGCTGCTTGGCAAATGCAGCCTTTTCACTCTCGGTCACATGCAGCCGAGCCAACGTCGCGACCTTCTCGACATCCTGCTGTGTAATCTCCATAGTCCTCTTTCCGATGGCGCATGCGGCCGGAACATAGAGGGTGCTGCGGTTCCCGATGAGGAGGAAAAACTGATCAACGGAGGCCGACCGTCCGGCCAGTCCATTGATGGCAAAAAAAATTGATTCGTCCCAAGTCATAACTGGGACCATACGGCGTCACCGATCAAGCGTCAAGCATCAAATGATCTGCCTCCGGCATTCCGTTTGACGAATGACCAATGACGATTGACACTTCTCACCGTGTTCGAAAGTGGATCCGGACGGTTAGCTCACCGTCGATAGGATTGTCACCCTTCATCTGTGGATCGAACGTCCATTTGCCGAGCGCAGTGATGCCAGCCGTAGTGAGTTCTCGATGCTTGCAGGGTTCCAACACAACAACCGTGACCTTGGCTTCTTTCGAGACTAATAGACGGGCCTTCATCCAATCGTCCAGTTCCCTTCCGTCGAGCGCTGAGGGGACACCGGGCCAGGGGGTCGATTTCGCCACAGGACCGAGCTGCTGATCCTTGTTCAACGACAACCCATGAACATGCACCTCCGGCAATTCCAGAACATCTTCTTCGTGGTCGCTTTCATGCGTAGCTTCATCTCCCGTCACGGCATACGCCGGTGCCGTGAAAAACAGCACGCAGAGCAAGGCCAACACGCCCCTATAGTCTCGGTCATTCATGAGCAAACCATCCCATGGTCTATTTCTCCCTCCCGATCTCCTTATACCACATACCATCTGATACTCAATGAAGTCATCCAACAAGACTGCATGGCGCCCGGCAACTCAGACCTACCTTCTCCGCATATCGCAAAGAGACGGGCAACTGAGACCTCAGCCGATAGCCCCTTGTTCGGCCTCTGATCAGAAGAACCATTGGCCACGGACAAAGTACGACCTCGGCATCCCCGCATGCGACACACCGAGCCCGATGCTACCCTCCCCGATATTGATGAAATACTCCTCATCAAACAAATTTACGACGTCGAAGCCCAGCAGGAACTTCTGTCCATGCCAGGGCAAGGGTACGATATGAGCAAGCGACAGATTATAGATGGTATAGGAGGGACTGTGGGTTGAGTTTGTCTTCCCCCCCTCGACCGCGGTGCGTAATCCTGATGCAAAGAGCATCTGCCCAGTGAAGGTAGTACGATCAAGCAACCGGTAGCTCACGACTGCGGAGCTGGTCAATGTTTGCATGTGGTCACAGAACACGCCGCCCGGTGATTTGATATCGGCGATTTCTGCCGCTTCTAGGAGAAAGTGGCCGGATTGTAAGCCGTAGCCCTTGCACTGCCCCCAGGCTATGTTGCCGCGCGCAGTCAGGTTGTCTGTGACCTGTACTTTGAGAGCAGCATCGGCCCCCCTCGTCCATCCTCGCTCAAACGCAAAGTAATTCAAGAGCGGCGTCGTCCCAAACTGACCCGCATCGGAAAGATAGTTGGCCAACTTGTAGTAGCCAGTCAGTTGAAGCGTCGCCCAATCCGTCAAAGCATGATAACTGCCGATTTCGAAATAATGTGCTCGTTCGGCACGGACTTGGTTGTTGGTCGTATCCTCCGGCGCTGCCTTTGTGCCCGCCGTGTTCAGCTTCGCGAATGAAATAGCCTCGAGATTCGGCGGGGTGAACATACGGCCATAGAAGACGTGGAAGGCGTGTGACGGAGTGTGCTTGTAGGTCACCCCGATCCTGGGACTCACCTGTCCTTCGCTGCGAAGATACTGCACCGCGTCGCCCCGGACCCCGACATTGAACGTCCAGTGATCGTTCGGCGACCATTGATCCTGAATCCAGAACTCTTGCCGATACCCGATCAGCCGGTTGTCGGCGCTCACGTTCACCAGGCTGGTGAGCGCAGTATCAAAGGCCGTGAGCCTGGTCTTGTTGATCGCCTGTGTGCGGTCGATCTGGAAACCGGCCTTGATTAAATGTTGCGGGCTGTGGACATAGGTATAGTCCAACCGAAAGCCGCCCGAATATGCGGTTCGGTCCTGAC
>JABMDG010000044.1:0-8468 GCA_015904045.1 Nitrospira sp. | reverse complement strand
CCACATGATGCCTTCGCAATTTTCAGAAACCTGGTGAATTCGGCTCTCGACCCTCGCTCAAATCCTTCCGCAATATTGGACATTACGGAAATGGACGCTCTGCGCACTTGATCTTTCAGCCCAAAATCTTGTGAGAAGTTTCCAATTCCGCTCAGCCGGTACACCGTCGCGACTAAGCCTCTGGCCATGTCCCATGCTTTGATATCCTCGAACCGCTCGATCTTGGCCATTTACGGCCTTCCTAACCTTCTAACCTTCCAACTTTCAAGCGTTACAACTTCTCAACATTATCGATCAAACACACCGCGTGGGCAATCATGCCCTCTTCCTTGCCGACGGCATCGAGCCCTTCACCGCTCTTGACCTTCACATTCACCAAGCGGGGATCGATGCCGGCGGTCTCCGCCATCTTCTTCTGCATGGCGGCCAGATGCGGACCGAGACGAGGTGCCTGCGCCACGATCACCGTGTCGATATTGCACACCCGGTAGCCTTTCGCCTTCAGCTTGGATGTCACGTCTTCCAAGAGCTTGAGGCTGGAGATCCCCTTGTATTTTGGATCGGAGCTGGGATAGTGACGGCCCAGATCGCCTTCCCCCATCGCGCCTAACAACGCGTCACACACCGCATGCACCAAGACATCGGAATCGGAATGCCCAAGCAGTCCTTTGCTGTGAGGAATCTCGATCCCGCCGAGAATCAGTTTCCGCTCCGGCCCCAGCGGATGGACATCGTAGCCGTACCCTATGCGCATACGCTTCGCTCCTCGTTAATCGTTACACGTCAATCGGTATCCGTAAAGCCACGTCATCCTCGGAGGCATCCCGCAACTCGCGATTCACGTTGAACGGTTCACGCAGAACGTCCCTTTCGCGACGCCAAGATCGCTTCCCCGATGATCATGTCTTCCGGTCTCGTGACTTTAATATTTTCGCCGCTTCCCTCCACCACGACGACAGGGCGGCCGGCCCACTCGAATATAAATGCATCATCGGTGGCATGTACCTTCTCAGCATAGGCTTTGCAATGGGCGGCCAGCAATTGATCCCGCCGGAATGCCTGAGGGGTCTGGGCCAGCCACAGCGGCTGGCGATCAACCGTCCGTTCAATTCGACGTTCAGCTCCGACCTGTTTGACCGTATCACGCATCGGCAAGGCCACGATCGCCCCGCCGACCAGGCGCGCCGCCTCGACCACCTCGGTCACCATGCCTTCAGTCACAAACGGCCGCACGGCATCGTGCACGAGCACGATTTCCGTTTCCTTCGACACATGCTCGAGCGCATGGCGGACTGAATCCTGACGCTCCTTTCCACCCGCGACCACCTTCGTGACTTTGGAAAACCCGAAGCGGACGGCGAGGTCGTTGAGGCAATAGTCGAGATCGGCTTGCGGCACGGCCATCACGATTTCATCGATGACCGGAGAAGCCTGAAGCACGCGGAGCGAGTGGACGACCAGCGGTTCTCCCCCCAAGGCCAGAAACTGCTTCGGAACCGCGCCGCCCATGCGCAATCCCCGCCCCGCTGCGGGAACGATGGCGACAACTCGCGGAACGTGCAACTCCTGACGCGCTTGACCGACTTTCAAGGAGATTTTGAAGAAACCGCTTCCCCCATTATGGACGAAGCGTGAGATAAATGGTTCTCCCCTGCCGTTTCAACAACAACAGCACAGGGTGATCCTTCGGTAACTTGCCGGCAACCTTCTCGTAGGCCCTGACCGACGTCACGGCCTCGCGGTTGATTTCCATGATGAGATCGCCCTCACGTACACCGATCTCCTCAGCCGGGGTGCCGGGTTTTACCCGGACCACGACCACACCACGTTCGCCGGATTTCAGGCCATACCGGTTGGCGAGCTCTTCCGTCAGCTCCCGCACATCCAGACCGGATAAGACGCCTGTCGGTGTGACCGACTCGCCTCCATCATCGTCGCCGGATTGCGCCATCGTCTTGGGCTGTTCAGCGATGGCCAGCTCGATGGTTCTCGGCTTCTTGTCGCGAATGATTTTGACCGTCACCTTCTTCCCGACCGGAGTCTGCGCCACCGCGTTGCGAAGGTGGGCCGGCGAGTCCATCGGTTTGCCGTCATATTCCACGATCACATCGGCTCGTTCGAACCCGGCCTTCTTGGCGGGACTGTCCTCCATGACATCGCTGACCAGCACGCCCTTCGTATCGCCGAGGCCGAACTGGGAGGCCAATTCCGGTGTCAGATCCTGAATCGACACGCCGAGCCACCCGCGCACGACCTTCCCGGTCTGCACCAGTTGTCCCATGATTGACTGGGCCATATTACTCGGGACTGCGAAACCGATGCCCATATTGCCGCCGCTCTGGCTGAAAATGGCCGTATTGATCCCCACCAGTTCGCCTCGCACATTGACCAGGGCACCACCGGAATTGCCCGGATTGATCGCCGCATCCGTCTGGATGAAGTCCTCATACTCCGCAATGCCTGCGGCCCGCCCCAGCGCACTCACAATGCCCAGTGTCACCGTCTGCGTCAGTCCGAAGGGATTGCCGACAGCCAGGACAAACTCGCCGACTTCCAATTGATCCGAATCGGCCCAGGCGACGGTCGGCAATCCTGTCGCATCAATTTGGACGACGGCGACATCCGTTTTCGGATCGGTGCCGATAAGCTTCGCCTTGAACTCCCGCTTATCAGACAGCGTGACGCGAATTTCATCCGCCTTGCCGACCACATGGTTGTTGGTGATGATCAGGCCGTTGGACTCGACAATGACGCCTGACCCCAACCCCCGCTCCTTGCGATCCTTCGGCTGCTGCTCAAACCGCCTGAAAAACTCATCTCCAAAAAACTTTCGGAAAAGCGGATCGTCGAGGGGCCCTCCATGCGGGCCCTCTCCGCGTCCGCTGCTCTTGCTGGCATAGATATTCACGACCGCCGGCTTCACCGCCTTGGCGATCTCAACGAATGTCTGTCCGCCACCGCCTGACAAGACCGGTTGCGGGGCTGTTGCGACCGGTCTGGCGATCGGAACGGACGAAGCATCGGGAACGGCATGGCCGGTCGGCAGCCAACCGAGATCTGACGCGACGACGAAACCGATAATCATTCCCGCCGTCAACAATGACGCCGTGACGATCCACTTGCGGCCCCCTTGCGGAGGCCTCTGTTCTTGATCCAACTGATTCATCATGCCTGGTCCATGCTCTTCATATTCGTGCGGCCTTACCGGATCTTGCCTGCATAGATGTCCATGATCGTGTGAAGAAACGTAATCGCTTCTGCTTTCGGACGTTGGAACGAATTTCGGCCGATGATGCTACCGAATCCTCCCCCGTCGCGAATGGCCTTCGCTTCTTCAAACACGTTCTTATCTTCGCTTTTCGCGCCGCCTGAGAAAATCACGATCCGCCGCCCGTCGAACGAACTCTGCACCACATGTTGGACACGCTCCGCCAATGTCTTGATCGGAATCTGCGTCGCTTCATAGACCTTCTTGGCCGCAGCCTGTTCCAGATGGGCAGTCGGCAACTTCACCTTGATGATATGCGCACCAAGTTGAGCCGCAATGTGCGCCGCGTAGGCGACGACATCGATGGCGGTTTCTCCTTCTTTGCTGAGCGCGGATCCACGCGGATAAGACCAGACCACGACGGCCAATCCGCTTTCCTTTGCTTCCTCAGCAATCGCCCTCAACTGCTCATACATAGCGTTGCAATGGACGGAACCGGGATAAACCGTAAATCCTACGGCGCTGCAGCCCAGCCGAAGGGCATCTTTCACACTGCCGGTGACCGACGGAAGCGGATCTTTGTCGTCATGCAGCACATCATGATTGTTCAACTTGAGGATCAACGGAATCTGCCCGGCGAAGTGGCCCGCGCCGGCTTCCAAAAATCCCAGCGGTGCCGCATAGGCATTGCAACCGGCGTCAATGGCAAGTTGAAAGTGATAGTGCGGATTGTAGCCGGGCGCGTTCGGCGCAAAGCTTCGTGCCGGCCCATGCTCGAACCCTTGATCGACCGGCAGAATGACCAGCTTACCGGTCCCCGCCAGCTTGCCGGATCGCAGCATACGCGCAATATTGGTCTTGGTACCGGCATTATCACTGCCGTACCAGCTCAGAATCTCTTGAACCCGCGAGCCGGCAGGACGCATATACCGCGTCGTCATAGCCGAAGTGGCGGCCGGCAAAAAACATATGCCCCGACATTTCACCGGCCAGGACGGCGGACTCTTCCTTCATCTTCGCCTTAATCAGCGAATGACCGGTTTTCCACATGATCGGCCTCCCGCCGCGCGCGGCGATATCGTCATAGAGGCTCTGTGAGGCCTTCACCTCTGAAATAATCGTACTGCCCGGCTTCTCAGCCAAAATATCCCGCGCATAGAGCACCAGCAGCCGGTCTCCCCACAGCACCTCGCCCTGTTCGTCGACGGCGCCGATCCGATCCGCATCGCCGTCGTACCCGATTCCCACGTCGGCCTTGTGCTCTTTCACGGCACGCATCAAATCCGACAAGTTATCGAGGACAGTAGGGTCAGGATGATGGTTCGGAAATCGGCCGTCGAGATCGCAGTAGAGCCCGGTCACCTTGCACCCCAGCAACTCCAAGGCTTGCTTGGCGACCAACGAAGCAGCCCCATTCCCACAATCGATCACCACATGCAACCGTTGCGCGTTCACATGGGCAAAACTCTTCTTCAGATACGACAGATAGTCCGGAATGATCGGATGTTCAGATACCCGCCCGGCCCCCGACACGAACGTTCCCGCTTCCATCACCTGCCTGAGTCGCTGAATGTCCTCACCATGGATCGCTGTTTTGCCGATACAGATCTTGAATCCGTTGTACTCGGCCGCGTTATGGCTGCCAGTGATCATGATCCCGCCGCCAACCGGCAAGGTGAACAACGAGAAATACAGGAGTGGTGACGAGCACATGCCGATGTCGATGACGTCGAGCCCACCGGCCAGCAAACCGTTCAGCAGCGACTTGTGCAGCGCCGGGGAACTCAGCCGCCCATCGCGTCCGAGGCTGACCGTCTTGACACCATGCCCGGCGACATACGTCGCATAGGCCCGCCCCAGTTGTTCAGCCGTATTCTTGGTGAGCTCGGTGCCGACAATTCCTCGAAGGTCATATTCGCGAAATAAACCCATGGTTCCTCGTTCAAAGGTTAGAAAGTCAGCAAGTTGGAAAGTTGACGGCGCACATTCGAACTTTCAACCCTTTACACTTTTTGAACTTCCTAGCAGTTCGACGCCGCGTCCATAATCATCTTTGAACCTGACTATATCATCCTCGCCAAGATACGGCCCATTCTGCACCTCGATGATATGCAGCGTCTCCGTGCCTGGGTTTTCCAATCGATGCTGGGTTTCAACCGGAATGGCAGTGCTCTGTCCCACGTGTAAGTCAAAGATCTCTTCTCCTCTCGTCACTCGCGCCGTACCGGCGATTACCACCCAATGTTCACTGCGTTTGTGGTGCAACTGAAGCGACAATCGCCCGCCCGGACTCACCGTCACCCGTTTGACCTTGAACCCGGGCCCTTCTTCCAGCACGGTATACGACCCCCAGGGCCGCTGAACCGTCAGGTGTTCCAGATGTTCCGGGGCCTGTTGCTGCTTCAAAATCTCGACGACCTTCTTCACATCCTGCGCGCGTGACTTCGGACAGACCAGCGTGGCATCAGGCGTATCGACGACAACCATATCATGCAGACCGATCGTCGCCACCACCCGCCGGTCGGCATACACGATCGAGTCGGTGCTTTCGACGTCGATCACCCGCCCGGTCACCACATTGCCGGCCTTGTTCTTTGCCGCCACTTCATCCAGACTTCCCCAACTGCCCACATCCGACCACTTGAACGACACCGGCACCACCGCCGACTTAGACGATTGTTCCATCACACCGTTGTCGATCGAGACGGAAGCGACGCGGCGATAGGCCTCGTCGATGACCTGCCTGTTTGCGCCTGCGGTCTGCATGTCATTTATGTGATCCATCGCTTTGCCGAGACTCGGCTGATAGAGGCGGATCTCCTCGAGGATCGTTGCCGCGCGCCACACGAACATGCCGCTATTCCAGTAATAGCCCCCCGCCTTGAGATACTGAGCCGCTTTGGCGGCATTGGGTTTCTCCACGAATTTACTGATTCGATAGCCGCGCAGTGTGCCCTTCTTCCCCAACAGAGCCTTGCTGTCCGGCTTGATATATCCATAACCTGTTTCCGGTCTGACCGGCTTGATCCCGAACGTCACCAGATAGCCTTCCATTGCCAACCGCGAAGCTAACCCGACCGCCGCCTCGAACTCACGTTGTCCAGTCACCACATGATCGGCCGGCACGACCAGCATCAGCCCGTTCGGATCACGCCTGAGCACTTCAAGGGCAGCTAACGCGATGGCGGGCGCGGTATTCCGGCCCTCAGGCTCCAACACAAAATTGTCCTGGATGTCGTCCTTCCAGTCAGCCAATTGTCCTTTAATCAACTCCGCTTGGGCTGCATTGGTGGATATCAAGACATGGGCCGGCTTGGCACAACCGGATACACGCCGCATCGTCTGTTGAATCAATGTCTCGTTCCCACCGATGCGTAAGAGCTGCTTCGGGAACAAATGCCGGCTTAAGGGCCAAAACCTCGTCCCGCTTCCGCCTGCCATAATCACCGGATAGAGAGAAGAATTCAGATCAAGGCCCAAGGTCCAAGGTCTACGAGAAGGCATCTGTTGAGTCTCCCATCATGATCTACGATCGTTTCCTGAACTTGAAACTTGCCCCTTGAAACTTGAAACCTGACCTTGCGCCTTCAGAATCATCTCCGCCAATTCACGGACTGCCCCTTCCCCACCCTTCTTCTGGCACAGGTATTTCACAACTCGCACGACTTCCGGAAGACCATCGGCAGGAGAAGCGGACAAGCCCACGGCCTTCAACGCTTCGATGTCGTTCACATCGTCGCCGATATAGGCGACCTGATCAAGAGAAATTCCGTGTCGGGCGGCTATATCGCGAATCACCGATAGTTTATCCATGACACCCTGGTGCAATTCCGGGATGGCAAGTTTTTCAGCCCGGCGAGCTACCAGCCTCGTGCGCTCTTGTGTGACAATCGCCGTGATCAGACCTGCTCGTTGAAGCAACTTGATGCCCATGCCATCGCGAGTGTTGAACTTTTTCCATTCATCGCCCGACTCGGAATAGTACATGCCGGCATCGGTCAGCACGCCGTCCACATCCGTGGCAAATAACCGGATGTGCCGCAAAAGGCTCACGGCAGGTTGACGGGAAACGCCAGACTTCCGAGTTTTCGTTGTCATGCACCCCCTCCTGCGAAACTGCCGCTCGCTTGCATGCTGACGAATTGTGCCAGGGACCGGCGCCATTCCGGCATCACAATCCCCAGCGACACCAGACGATCCTGATTCAAGACTGAAAACCGTGGCCGTTTGGCGACACGTCCCGCTGCCTCGGTACTGATGGCAGCCACAGGAACCGCGAGTCCCATTTCACGCACAATCGCCTCGGCAAATTCGTGCCAGGTGCAGTCTCCCCGATTCGCAACGTGGATCACCCCGCTCACGTGCTTCGCCATGAGCGCACTGAGCGCGGAGGCCAGATCTTCGGCGAAAGTCGGACAGCCTCGCTGATCGCTCACGACCCTTAATGCGGGCTCTCGCCGGGCCGCGCTCATGATCGACTTCACAAAATTCTTCCCGTGATGTCCATAGAGCCAGGCTGTCCGGACAACGAGGGCGTCGGCGCCCGATGCAAGGGCGGCCTGTTCGCCCAGCCATTTCGACATTCCGTAGGCGTTGATCGGATTTGGAGCAGCCTGCTCAGTGTAGGGAACTGTAGCAGTTCCATCGAACACGTAGTCCGTGGACACATAGATCAGGCGGGCTCCGATTTGGGCGGCAGCCCGCGCCACCCGAGCCGTTCCATCACGATTCACCGCCATGGCGAGATCCGGGGTGCGCTCCGCCCCATCCACATCCGTATACGCGCCGGCATGGATGACCACGTCCGGTTTGGCGTCAACAATCGTCGATTCGATTTCCGGCTGAGTCAGATCGAACTCCGGAAGATCCATGGGTATGACTGTTTCGTTCGCCAGCCTTCGGCACAGATCGCTGCCCAGCTGGCCGCCGGAACCCGTCACCACAATGCGCATCGCACGCCCTTATCGTGTGGAACGTGGATCGGTATCACGTGGGTTCCCCGGCTGAACCTGCATACCCTTTGCTGTAATCGCATCCCATTAAGCGGCAGCCGTTGAAGCCGCCAAGCCCACTGATGATCTCTTTGGACAGCAGCTCAAATCGACGGTTCAGAATGAAGACCACGCCTGAGGCCGACGATCGCTGTCCACGCTCCGCGGTTGTGCCACCAACGATAATGATGTGCTCGTCATCCATCGAGAAATCTTTGCAAAAAAACTCGTTCGGATCGTACGCAAACACAAGCTGGTCCTCCATCATC
>JABMDG010000439.1 GCA_015904045.1 Nitrospira sp. | reverse complement strand
AGCTTCGTCGCCGGCTTCATGATAGAAGATCGCAAACTCGCGGAAGTCCGCTCCCTTCGGATCTTCGATCATGGCTTCCCACCCGCTCGCCATCGGCTTCCCGTCGAATGGGCTGAGATAACGCGAGCCGCGCGGCTCCACGACGAGCATGCCGATCAAGCCCTGGTTGAACTGCTCGCGCGAAGCATGCGAGCGGAAAAAACGCGCGCCTTCCTGCGTATCAGGCTGAATGAACCATTCGAAAGTTTGCTGTCCGCCCGCCGCCACCGTGGCATCCGGATTCGACGGAGTCGCCGGCTTACCTGTAGCCGCCACCACCATAGCGGACCCGTTGATAACAAGGTTCGTCGGTTCATCGTTGATCTGGTTGTGGAGCGTCAGCTTGAGACAATCGCCCTGATTGGCCCTGATGACGAGCGGTTGAATCACATCGCCCTGCAGACCATTCGACACGGCGCCGGGATCGTTGTCCTTCTCCCGCGCGTCCCGATTCGCCGTTTCCTCGGCTCTCGCCTTCTCGACATTGTCAGTCAGCACGTACATATACCCGGGGAAATAGTCGAGAAACCGGCTGAGCGTGATTTCGATGTTGATCGCCGAGACGTGATACTCTTTCACCGGAACATTCGATGGACAGCGAGGTCCGACGCCGACGGCAACTTTGGCCGGATCCTCTGCCACCAGCAACACGCCCTGTTGAAGCATGTGGCTATCTGCGCCGGAGCTGTATCCGCCCTTTTTCCCGACATATTCCTGTTGCCGTTTCACCTCCTGCATCATACGATCGTGCAGAGTCGGCCCACCTTCGCGATAAATGACCTTCTCCGCTGACGCCTGGTCCGCACTTCCGTCGTGACTGTGCCGGTCCGCAGCCAGCCCGATCGGCGCCGCGACCAGACTACCCGTAAACAACAAACTTAGCAGCATCAGCCCGAGGCTGGTTGTCCTTCCCCTGTGGTGTGATTCAACTGGTAACGATCTCATACACGGCCTCCTCCCGATGAGCCCGCCTTGTGCAGCGGGATGGTTAACGATGTCAGGGTCTCGTCGCCTTTACCTGCGCTCTCGCGGTTCCTTCGTTCACAGTATGTAAAGAACCGGCCTCCGAGTACCTTCCGGCCTTGATCGCGGAGGGATAGAGCTGGTGAAGGCTCCTTCTTGCGAAGGAATGGGTCATTCGGAGGCCGGTCCAAAATCACCCACCCTCACCAGCGGAATTTTCATAGGGCAATCACCATGCCCCGTAATGGACACGTGTGGAGCAGCAGAAACTATCGAGCTGTGACAAGAGGTTAGAGAACTTCTGACTGTAGAGTGCCGATCATTGAATTTGTGGAATTCTTCCACTGAAAAAGGGACCCGGCGAAGTCACCAGATCCTTATCAAAAGAAATCAGGGGGTTATGCTGTCTAATTCCTTGGACGATCTCTATCGGGATATTGGGGCGGGACGGGGCAAAGCTGAAGCATCGAGTTGGACCAATAGTTTGCGCCCCCGGCTTTTCACGGAAGGACTGCCTGTTCGTGTGAGTGAGGAAATAAGCCGTCGAGTCGGAGTCCGCAACCGGGAATCCCGCATGGCCAAGTTGGCCAGGCCTTGCATGGCAAAGGTCTTTACAATTCGGCTTTGGTCTTTTAGATAGCCTCGAAGAATCGCCGCGACGACCATGTGATCTCGCCGTAACAACTCCAATCGCGGAAGCATCTGAGCCAGGTGCCAGCGCAGCTCCTGTTGTTCCACCCGCCTTGCCAGGCTGATGAGCCGCCGTTTGAACGGCCGGAGCCACTGAGGATGCGTCACGGTGAGCTTCTCTGCCGCGTCGGCTGCGCGCATGCGCACCAGCTCGTCATCGTGATGCATGCCATCTATGAGGGCGGGAAACAGAGCCGGCTGCCGGTGTATGATCGCCGTCACCTGATTGGAGCGGCCGATGGAGCGCCGGTCGCCTCCTTTCAGCGCCTGAAAGACCGCCTCGTTGTTCATGAAAAAGTCTACCTGATGCCGTACGCCTGGAGTTTGTTGTAGAGGCTCGCCCGGCTGATCTTGAGCAGTTTGGCGGCTTTCAATCGGTTTCCCGCAGTCTTCTTCAGAGCATCAACGATCCGGGTGCGCTCTGTCTGGGCAACAGCGCTACGTGACGCCGACCGTAAGCTCTCCTCCTCGGGTTCGGCGCCGGTTGCAACAAGCTCCTCGCAGTCGAGCGACGGACCAGCATTCGTCACCACGGCCCGCTCAACATAGTGCTGTAATTCCCGGACGTTGCCTGGCCATGGCGCGTTGCTCAACGCCCGCATCGTTCTTTCAGGGACATGCCGCACTGCTTGATGATGTCGGGCGCAGGAAACGGCGACGAAGTGCTTCACCAACAGCGGAATATCCTCCCGCCGGTCCCGGAGCGGCGGGAGGAACAGCGGCAAGACCGCCAAGCGATAGTAAAGGTCCTGGCGAAACGACTTGGCTTTGACCAGTTCGGCCAGGTCTTTATTCGCCGCGGAGATGACCCGCACATCGACCGAGATCGGTCTGGCCCCGCCGACCCGCTTGATCTCGCCTTCTTGCAGAACGCGCAGCAACTTGGCCTGAAACACCGGCGCCGTGTCGGCAATCTCGTCGAGAAAGATCGTCCCTCCGTCAGCCTCTTCGAACAGACCCCGCTTATCCGCGACTGCCCCGGTAAAGGCCCCCTTCACATGGCCGAACAATTCGCTTTCGAGCAATGTCTCCGGCAACGCGCCGCAATCGACGACGACGAACGGCTTTTCCTTCCGGCGGCTCAAGGCATGAATCGTCTTGGCGAGAACTTCTTTGCCTGTTCCGCTCTCGCCCTGGATCAGGACCGTGCCCGCGCTGTCCGCGATAAGAACGGCCATGTCGAACAGTTGCTGCATGGCCGGACTCCGGCCGATCAACTCACCCAAGGACTCCCGCACCGCCGGAAGCTGCTGTTCCTCCGGGACAGGCACACTGTCCGGCAGCTTCCGGCATTGCTCGTCCTTGAACAGCACCAGCATAGAGCCGACGTCGCCCCGGTCTGAGGCAAGCGGAAAGGCCTGGTGCATGCCGCAGGCCGTGCCGTCGCCTCCGCTGCGGCAGGAGACAGACTGAACATCCGGAGCATCGAATACTTTGACGGCCGGGCAGGTTCCGCATGGATCGGTTCGATGGGCGAAGGCTTCGTAACACTTGGCCCGGCGGCCGTCGGAACTCCTGGTAGAAGCCGATGACCAGGCCGACTCGTTCGCATAGATCACATTGAAACTGCGATCCATGACAGCCACACGGTCGGTCAAGCCGCCGGCAAGCTGTTTGATGGCTTCTAGTCTGGCCACCAGGATAGGATCTGCAAAGGAAGCGGGACGATTGTCGTCGTCGAGTGATCCGGCCATCGTGTTCCTTGAGGATACCAAGAGGCATGCTGACAGGCTGACATGCGGTACTCCTTGAGAACTTGTCAGCTTGCTGCCTTGCCAGCGTCTCCGGAAGTGTTCGCGAGCAAATCGTGCACACAATGCTTCAGTTCTGCAACCCGGACCGGTTTATCGAAATAGGCATTGGCGCCGGCCTTTAACACGTCGCTTTTACACCGTGCATCTCCGAACGCCGTCATGACGATGATGGGGCAGCCGGGCGCCACCGTCCTAAGCCGGCTGATGTAGTCAGCACCTCCGGCTGGCATTCGAAGATCCGTCAAGATGAGATCCGGAACCGACTGCAAGACCATTTGAAAGGCCTCGTCTCCGTCCCGGGCTTGCCGCAGCCGGTACTCGGCGCTCCAGAACTCGTCGCAAAGCAGGCTGAGCATCTCCCGGTCATCCTCGACAATCAGTACGACTGCAGCCTTCCCCTTGGTCACGGTTGTCATCCTCATCGATCTTGTTCCTACTCCCGTCTCTGTCGAGATGAATGGCAAAGGACATGCCGCCTGAACGGCAACTACATCGTCGGCATTCCAGCAGATTCGCAGCACAAGACGGCTACCTCGACCTTCAAATGGAGAGAAATACCACAATATGGAGCAGATAGACTGGCGCGAGATGCCACAGGGTTTGGGAAGGGAGCGGATTGCGAATAGCTGATGGTGGGAATGTTGAGTTCTTAGTCATGAATTATTGGATACATTGCACCATTGTTCGCCACCCCTGACGCCTCACCACTAACCCCTCACGTCTGGATGCTATACGCTAGACACTATATGCTCTTCGGAAGCACGATCGTAAACCTTGTGCCTCTGCCTTCTTCGCTGTCGACCGTAATCGAGCCCTGATGTTCTTCGATGATACCCTTGACCACCGTGAGTCCAAGACCGGTCCCCTTGCCGAATTCTTTCGTCGTGTAAAACGGTTCAAAAATCTTCGGGAGCACGTCCCTCGGAATTCCGTGGCCCGAATCGCCGACCGTCAGTTTGATTCCGTCCTGTTCCTCCTCTAATCCAACGCGTAACGTTCCACCATCCTCCATGGCATGGAGCGCATTCATGATCAGGTTGATCATGACCTGGCTCATCTGATCTGCGTCGGCCTGCGCCGCAGGACAGTGGTCGTCCAAAACCAATTCCACCGTCACGCCGCTCTTTGCAAGCCGTTCGCGAAACAGCTCCAGACTGTCGTCCACGATGTCCTTCAAGACAAGCGGCCCTCGCTCCGGAGGTTTCCGCCTGGCAAACGCGAGCAGTTGGTTCATCACCTTGGTGATCCGTTCGACCTGCGCCACGATCGTTTGGAGACCCTTCTTCACCGGTTCTTCTTTCACTCGATCCATCAGATATTCGGCGCGGCCCAGAATCACGTTCATCGGCGTGCCGATCTCATGCGCCATACCGGACGCCAGTGTGCCCAATTCGGCTACCCGCTCGGTTTTCCTGAGCTGTTCTTGAATCTGGTTCAAGAGCGTGACGTCGATCCCCGTCCCCACCACATAGTCCACCGCCCCCTGCCGATTGGTAATGACGGTGTTGGACCAGGCGATGCGCCTCCGCCGGCCATCCTTCGAAATCCAGACATTCTCATGTTCATTGCGTGGCTCCCCGCCCGCGAGGCTGGCGAACACGGCTTTCACGGCATCGATCTCTTCAGGAATGAGAAGCACGTCCCAAACTGTCTTCCCGAGAATCTCCTCCGAGCTGTACCCGGTGGTCTGCTCGCATGCCCTATTGAACCGGAGAATCTTGCCGTGACGATCCAGTACGACCACCAGGGCTCCCGCGGTCTCTAACACCGCTTCAATAAACTCCTGTTGACTCCGCATCTCTTCCGTCACGCGTTGTCGCTCGGTGATGTCCCGAAGAATAACGGTGTAGAACGTCTTCCCCTCCGTCGTAGCATAGGAAATAGCAGCTTCGATCGGAAACTCTTCGCCATTGGCTCGGAGCCCCAACACCGCGCCCAGCCGACCCATCTTCCGGCTCGTGACGCCGGCTTGTCCGAAGGCGTTTATATGATGACGATGGGCTTCGCGGAAGCGTGTAGGCAAAAATCGATCGAGTGGCTGGCCGACGGCGTCC
>JABMDG010000438.1 GCA_015904045.1 Nitrospira sp. | reverse complement strand
TCAGACGCCCAACAAGGTCATCCAGCAAAGCCCCAGGGAGTCCGGCAACTGGGACGTCTCCTTGCGGTACGTCGCAAGGAGACGGGTGACTGAGAACGCCGCTCGTGGCCTTGTTCGGCATCTGATCAGAAGAACCATTGGCCACGGACGAAATACGACCTCGGCATCCCCGCGTGCGATACACCGAGTCCGATGCTGCCCTCCCCGACGTTGATGAAATACTCCTCATCGAACAAATTCACGACATCGAAGCCAAGAAGAAACTTCTGCCCATGCCAAGGCAAGGGCACGACATGGGCAATCGACAGATTATAGATGGTATAGGAGGGACTATGGGTGGAGTTCGTCTTCCCTCCCTCGACCGCCGTGCGCAACCCCGAGGCATAGAACATCTGTCCGGTCAGCGTCGTCCGGTCAAGAACGCGGTAGCTGACCACCGCCGAACTGGTCAATGTCTGCTGATGATCGCAATGGACCCCACTCTTCGACTTGATATCGGCGATTTCCGCCGCCTCCAGAAGAAAGTGGCCGGACTGTAAGCCATACCCCTTGCATTGCCCCCAGGCGATGTTGCCGCGCGCCGTCAGATTGTCTGTGACCTGCATTTTGAGCGCAGCGTCGGCTCCCCTCGACCACCCCCGTTCGAAGGCGAAATAATTCAGCAGGGGCGTTGTACCGAACTGCCCGGCATCGGAAAGATAGTTGGCCAGCTTGTAGTAGCCAGTCAGTTGCAGTGTCGCCCAATCCGTCAACGCATGATAACTGCCGATTTCGAAGTAATGCGCCCGCTCCGCACGGACTTGGTTATTGGTACGATCTTCGGGTTCGGCGGTCGTACCAGCCGTGTTCAGCTTGGCGAACGAAATCGCTTCAAGGTTCGGCGGAGTGAACATCCGGCCGTAGAAGGCATGGAAGGCGTGCGCCGGAGTGTGCTTGTAGGTCACGCCGATCCTGGGGCTCACTTGCCCTTCACTACGAAGATACTGTACCGCGTCGCCACGAACCCCGATATTGAACGTCCATTGATCATTGGGCGACCACTGGTCTTGAATCCAGAATTCCTGCCGATACCCGATCAGCCGATTGTCGGCGTCCAGATTCACCAGGTTGGTGAGCGCACTATCGAACGCCGTGAGACGGGTCTTGTTGATTGCCTGTGTCCGATCGATCTGGAAGCCCGCCTTAATCAAATGCTGCGGGCTGTGGACATAGGTATAGTCCAGCCGTACGCCGCCCGAATAGGCCGTTCGGTCCTGGCTGCCGGCGGAAAACGGTTCCGTCACATCCGGCACATAGGCCAGCACATTGAACGGATCGGTCCTGAACGTTGCCCTGGTATGACGGAAATATCCGGCCAGGCTGAAAAAGTTACGAGTATTGATGTCATGCCGCCACACGAGATGGCCGTATTGGTTATTTTCCTTTTGGTTCTCATCCACCATTTCCGACGGCACCGGCGTAAACCCGGCCGGCAAGGGACCGCCCGGTCCGGCGATGATTGGATTGAACCTCTGCCCAGGCTGCGTGGGGATCTGATACTTCGCGATCGAGTTGAGGAACAACACCGTGAAATTGTTGTTATTGCTCAGCTGATAGTCCCCACGAAACATCGTCTGGTTCCGCTCGCTTTGCCCGTGAAAAATCGACCGGCCGAGAGTGGGAGGTTCAATGCCTCGATCCGTTGCGGTATGGCTGTTCATGACGTAAAAACGGAATTTTTCCCCGACCGTCCCTCCGTACTCGAATGACGGATTAATCGTCTTATTGGAGCCGCCGAAGACTTGAATCGACCCAAAACCCGGCTTCGTACCGCTCTTG
>JABMDG010000437.1 GCA_015904045.1 Nitrospira sp. | reverse complement strand
TGAAAAGGAACGGGAATTGCTTGAACATTCCTACTGAAACTCGTTCCCAGGCGGAGTCCTGCTGCACATGCCGTCCCACACAGATTTGAACAAGCCAACCGTACTCGTCATCGACGACGAAGCCGGGCCACGCGATGCGCTCAAAGTAATCCTCCGCCCATTTTTCAACGTCCAATCAGCCGAGAACGCCTGTGCGGCGCTCGAAATTCTAAGTCGGCACCACGTTGATCTTATCACCCTCGACCAGAAACTTCCCGACCGCCACGGCATGGACCTCCTGCAGGAAATCAGACAGGCCCATGCCGACACTGAAGTGATCATTGTGACCGGCTATGGCAGCCTCAAATCGGCCATGGACGGTATTCGCTACGGGGCAGCGGGATACCTGCTGAAGCCGTTCAATGTGACGGAGCTTATAACACTCATCAATCAAACGCTCGACAAGAAACGCCGGCTCGATTTTATTCGCAAGTTCTTTCAGTCGTCACCGGATCTCTGGGGAACCGAGCAGGAAAGTGCTCACGCCTGGCAGGCGCTTCAGTCTGGCTACGCGGCAGCTGGTGGAGATAAACAGGGAACGGGCCCGGGGTCAGGTACAGACCTTGGATTGCTGCCACTTCTCTCGGACATTCTGGAGGCGACGGACAGACACTTATTGAATCACTCAAGCCGGGTGAGTTTCTACGCGACCTTGGTAGGGAATCGCCTTAATTTGGGGAGTGAAGAGCAAAAGTCTTTAACGATGGGCGCCTTTCTGCATGACATCGGAAAATCCGTGATTGGGCCCCATCACTTCCCTGAGGGCCAGCGCAAGGCTTCATCAGCTCCCGCGGACATCCGTAAGGCACATCCTGATAAAGGCGCCCAGCTGATGCGCCATGCAGGCTTGTCAGCAGAGATCAGTCAGATCATTCTCTGCCATCACGAACGATGGGATGGACACGGTTATCCCCATGGCCTCCAGGGAGAGGGTATTCCCCTTCTGGCTCGGATCGTCGCCCTTGCGCAGACCTTTGACCATCTCACTGCGGATCCAACGGCTTCGTCTCCCCTGTCCATTGATGAGGCCCTCGACCGTATTTCCAGCCAAGCCCACACCTATTTCGATCCCAGGTTAACCAACTTATTTGTTCAAGTCCTCAATGAGTGCAAGCATTCCCTTCCCCCGATGGCCGTCGCGGCGACCACTGCCGAGAGCCCCAAGTCGTAACGTTGCCCGCGCGCCTGTCACCCTGATTCTTTGGCTCCTGCGATCAGCTCTGCCGCGGTTTCCCTGACCTTCTTGGTCACCGTGGCTCCTCCAAGCATCCGTGCGATTTCGCCTTCCCGCTCGAGACTGGAGAGAAGCCGAACCGACGTCATCGTCCGATTCTTGACCTGGGATTTTTCCACACACCAGTGATGGTCGGCTTGGGACGCCACTTGGGGAAGATGGGTGACACAGAGCACCTGATGAAACCGCCCCAGGTCTTTCAGCCGTTTGCCAATGGCCGCCGCGACAGCCCCTCCGACTCCCGTGTCAATTTCATCGAAAATCATGACCGGCACACGGTCTGCACCCGCGAGCGCCGACTTCAGTGCCAACATCACCCGGGACAATTCTCCTCCGGAGGCGACCCGCGAGAGCGGCTTCAACGGTTCGCCGACATTAGTCGACAGCACAAATTCCGCGCGATCCGCGCCTTCGGTCCCATACGCCTGTTCCCCCTCACCCGTCAGCACATGAACCGTGAATTGAGTCTGCCCCATTTTGAGCGCATCCAGTTCCCGACGCACAATCTTCGTCATACGCTTGGCCGCGTCCGTGCGTTTGTCAGTGAGGGCCCGTGCCGTTCGAGCAACCTCCAGCACCGCATCATGAATCAACTGATCATAGCGCTCAAGTTCTTCGTCCGAATGCTGAAGCCCCTCCAGCTCCGCCCGAACAACCCGGTGAGTCTCCAGCACCGCCTCGACGGTTCCTCCGTATTTCTTCTTCAGCTTCTGAATCAACGCCAAGCGGTCTTCGATGGCAGCCAAGCGCATCGGATCACTGTCCAATCGATCCACATAGCCGCGGAGGGAGTCAGCCACCTCTCGCACGAGCACCTTGGCATCGGCGGCAAGCCGGCTGGTCCCTTGCATATCGGGATCAATCTGCGCCAGCTCTCCCAACGTCCGTTCCACGAGAGATAAATTGGCCAAGACCCCGCCCTGCTCCCCTTGAACCCGCTCTTGCACCTCTGCGGCCAGCTCATTCAGCCGCTGCACGGATCCCAACCTCCGCCGTTCGGCCTGAAGGGCCTCTTCCTCGCCAAGCATCAGCGCGGCGTCGTCCAGCTCTTGCTTCTGAAACCTTAAATAATCCTCCCGCTGTGCGGCTTGCTGGACTTTACCAGCCAGCGCTTCTCGCTCCTGACGAAGTCGTGTCCATTCACTGTAGGCTGTCCGATACTGTCCCCGCACCGTGTGAAGTCGCCCAAAGGCGTCGAGGGCCTCCAGCTGTGTCTGAGAAGCGAGGAGCGACTGTTGATCATGTTGACCGTGAATGTCGAGGAGCGTCCCACCGAACTCTTCGAGGACATGGACCGGACTCATGACCCCGTTCAGGTACACGCGGTTCCGACCGGATCTGGCAATAACGCGCCGGATCACAAGTTGCGGATCTTCTTTGCCTAGAATTCCCTGGTCGCGGAGTTTTCGGCCGATCGGATGGTCTGAGGGAATCTGGAAGGACGCCTCGAGTTGGGCCTCGTCTGCCCCGAATCTGATCTGATCACTGGATGCCCGTCCGCCGACAAGAAGCGACAGGGCGTCAATCAGGAGCGATTTCCCGGCTCCTGTCTCCCCTGTGAGTACGGTAAACCCGGCATCAGGAGTCAACGCGACCTGTTCGAGTACAGCGAAGTTGGAAATACGCAGCTCGGTCAGCATGGCTGCGGTGCGGGGTTCACGCGGTGCCGGTATGTTGAGCGAGCAGCGAATCAATCACGTCTTTGAATTGCCGCTTGGGCCTGGCCCCGACAAGCTTCTCAACCGGACGGCCGTTCTTGAAGAACAGGATCGTGGGGATGCTCATCACCTGATAGCGCCCCGCCACCTCCGGGTTTTCATCCGTATTGAGCTTCAGGACCTTGAGCTTCCCGGTATACTCCTTGGCAAGCTCATCGACAATCGGCGCCACCATCTGGCAGGGTCCACACCACACCGCCCAAAAATCGACCATCACCAATTCCGAAGCCTTCATCACTTCGGTATCCCAAGACGAATCTTCCACTTTCAAGGTATCACCAGCCACGTCGACTCCCTCCTATAAGAAAGAACTCACACGCACACGTGCAGGCATCGTACTCCAGCCAAGTTTTTGCTGTCAATTGCGCCTACCGCGAATACAGCGGGATTGGTTCAGAACCGCCTTTATCGACCTCCGGTCGTTGCACCCTCAGCTTGCGGCACCTGTTCGATACGGCCATAGGGTCCTCCGGGGGTATACCACGGCAACCCGCGTTCACCCCAGAGCAACGGGGACAGGATACTCCGCATCATGGCAGTGCCGGTATTTTCTGTCCATCCCAACCCTGTCAGGCTGAGCACGAAGTTGAATTGCTGACGATCAGGGAACTGCAAATAGTAGATTCCGGCCGACCAGCACTTGCAGGGATTCTGATAGAGGGCTACGACGTCGTACTCCGGACTCCGTCCATTTTTCACGTCGTAGTAGCCTTTGGCTCCGACCGTCCAGCCCCACGGCGTGCGGAAGGCCCCTCCCATTGTCAGGAAGAGGATCTCCCCCGTCGGTGCATAGACCTCATTGAAGGACATTGGATTCCACACATCCCCGCGTCTGACGCGATTGCCGTCACGGGAGTACCGCTGCCCCACATCAATGTACCAGTTGCTGCCTTCCTGGAGCCGAAGGTCGGTGTTCACCTGACTTACGATCCCCTGATAGGGATCGAAAAACGCGTCGACGGTCAGGTACTGATTGATCGGCGGCCGGCGGCCGGCGCTGATATCCCCGGCTCCACGCCCGAACCCGGCGGCGTCCAACTGAGACCGGACGGCATGCGGGTGATGATTGCCGATGACCGCTCGTAGCCAGAGGTCGGAAAATTTTCTGCCTTGAATGTCGACTGTCGCCGGCTGAAGAGGCTGGGTGACCGACCCCAGCAGCGGGTCGATTCCGGGAGCAAAGTCCCGCGCGCGTGTCTGCACTGCCCCTACGTGATAGCTCTGCGCCACGGTCAGGTCCAGCCAATTGAATGACCGGTCCCGTCCCTGTTCCAGGATACGGCTGCGTAACGCGTAGGTCAGAAGATTCTTCCTGGGCAGATCGTCGACCTGATCGATTTGCGTGAGCTTCGACTGATCCGTCCCCGGCACATACTCATAGATGGCGGATGGTTCGATCGTGTGCAAAAATCCGCCGTTGCGGTCGAGCCCGAACCGGCGCGTCAACTTGGACATCGCTTCGACCCCGACCCAGAACGTTTCGCGATGTTGGGCCGCGGTGGTGTCAGCCCCTCGGCTGTAGTACACCTCACGGAACTTGGCTTGCGGCCTGATGCCGAGAATATGCCCCAACTCGATCACGTCGGTCGCAAGTGCAGGAACCATGTCGACCCGGTTGAGCGTAAACCCCTGCTCCCGGTAAAAGTTGACGAAATTCCCTTCCATCCCAAACCGGAACGGCGAATTCAATAGCGAGATATCGGGCAGGTTATACCCGAGTTCAGGAAGCCGCTGAAATGTATCCTTTCCTCCGGCCTGCAACGGCTGGAGATAGCGCCCCAGCAGGTAAAGATTCCCGTACGGCAACCGCTGGGTCGCTAATAAGTTAGACTCGTTGCTGGGCGACGCGCGCAACGTCCCCGAATTGCTCAGTTGCTGGAAATAGTTGGGATCGGTGACGAACTTGACGTTGGTCCGGAGCAGAAGGGTATCGGTGAAGAATTGCGTATGGCTGCCCGTAAACTCCGCGCGCGCTCTCTTGGCATCCTCCCCCGTACTGCTCACCCCCGCAACGTTTGGTAATTCCGTCTGCTGGAGATAGCCCACGTGCCACTGTCCCCGCGAGCGCCGGTCTAAGACATACCGATAATCGAAATCCGACCCATAGCCCAACTGACTGTAGTACTTCGGAGCAATGGTGAGATCTTGGCTCGGATTGATGGCCCAAAAGTAACTGCCTTGCGCGTGAACGCCGAACCGGTTGTCGTAGGCGACGAACGGCAGCAGAAATCCAGTCTTCCGCTTGGCCATGGGATACGTCAGCGCAGGGACAGGAAGAACCGGCACATCGTTCACACAGAACCACGCATTTTTGAATGCCATAGTATCGCCGAATGTGACATCGGCATCTTCAAATCGAAGCCGCCAAGCAGGCACCTCCCCGTCCTGAGCATCGCAGTTCGTAAAACTGCCGCTCTTGACCCGGTAGTGATATTCGGAGAATCGTTGCAAACGCCGGCCCGACACTAACGAATTCGTGGTGGGCGCAAACAGCTGTCCCTGTGTCACCACCCCGGCTTCGGTATTCACGTTCAGTTCAATCCGTTCGGCGGTGATGTCCGTCTTCGGGTCCGTCAAATGCACGTGGCCGGTCGCAGTCAGAAGTCCCGACAGTGCGTGAACCGTCACATGGTCCGCAGTGAGCGTGAGGGGCCCTTGGCGGACCACGACGGATCCGTCGCCTTCGTATAGTTCTTGATCTTTTCGATAGTCCAAGCGGGCGGCCGTGATATCCAGAGGCACGGAGCCGGATGAGGAATTTCCGGCAGACTTCTGGATTTCAGCGGCCCAAAGGGAGAGCCCTGGAAGGGAGAGGACTAGGCCCCACGCAAGCACAAACTTCCGACAGATCCGCCACCAAGGATCTGTCATGCTAACCCCTAATCAACGAGAGCCCACAGCCACGCACCGCGGCCTTGATATCGCCAAGTAACATAAGCGACCCGGCCACACAGATGAGGTCGCCGGAAGAGGCCCGTTGCTTCGCCGTCTGTAATGCTTCGGCAGGCAGCGGCACCTCGGACACCGGCTTGGGCCATTCCGTCAGCGATTGGTGCAGTTCGCCGACGGTCGCGGATCGGGCAAGACCGGCTTGCGTGAGCACGATTTCGGAGACCAGCGGCAGCAGCGGTGCGATGAATGCTCGATGATCTTTATCCCGCATCATGCCCCACACAAGAATGACACGCGCGTGTGGACGGCCGGCGAGAAATTCTTCCAGATAGCGGCTCAACGCCACGGACGCGGCAGGGTTATGGGCCCCGTCCAGAAGAACCCGCGGAGCATCTTCAAGGACCTCCAGCCGCCCTTCCCACACCACCGAGCGCAGTCCTTCACGGACGGCCGCCTCGTCGACCGACACGCCCCCATGGTCGGCCGCCTCGAGTAGCGCGATGGCACACGCGGCATTATCCAATTGATGCCGCCCGACAAGCCCGCATCGAAGTCCCTCAAACACCCTTCCCCGTCCCCGATAGGTAAACCGATCACTGCTCCCGTCAACGACAAACTCCGATCCCAGCTGCGACACCGGAGCGGCTCGCTCGGCTGCAACCCGCCTCATCACTGTACCGGCGTCAGGCCCCATCCGCCCGATCACTACGGGCACCCCCGGTTTGATGATTCCTGCTTTTTCAAAGGCGATGGCCTCTTCGGTCGTCCCCAAATATTCCTGATGATCCAAGGCGATGGTCGTAATGGCGCACGCGATCGGGTCGACGACGTTGGTCGCATCAAACCGCCCTCCCATCCCGACCTCCAGCACCGCGAGATCGACGTGCGAGTCCGCAAAGTAAAGCATTGCCAGCGCCGTTGTCATCTCGAAAAAGGTCAGGCTCAGGTCCGGCGGAACGGCGGCGCGCAATCGGCCGACCAGATCGGCCAAGCGCTCTTCGGGGATCATTTCGCCGTTGATGCAAATGCGCTCGCGGAACTCGACCAAATGCGGGGAGGTATACAGGCCGACCCGTAACCCGGAGGCGCGCAGCATCGCCGCCGCCATGGCAACCGTCGATCCCTTGCCGTTGGTCCCGCCGACGTGCAGGACACGCAGCCGGCACTCCGGATGACCAATCGCCTCCAGCAGCGCCTGCATCGGCTCCAGGCCGAGTTTGATCCCATGCTTCTGGAGACCATAGAGGTATTCAATGGCGGCGGGATAGGTCATCGACCAACCGGGGGGACGAGGAACGGCTAAAAATGGGAGACGAGAGTGCTGACCGTCTCTTTGAGCTGCTTGCGTTCGACGATCATGTCGATCATGCCGTGCTCCAGAAGAAATTCCGCGCGCTGAAACTGATCCGGCAGTTGCTGCTTAATCGTCTGTTCGATAACCCGGGGGCCGGCAAAACCGATCAGCGCCTTCGGTTCCGCAATGATCACATCGCCCAACATTGCCACACTGGCCGTGACGCCACCGAAGGTCGGATCCGCCAGAATCGAAATGAACGGCAGCTTGGCCTCTCCCAATTTGGCCACGGCCGCCGACGTTTTGGCCATTTGCATCAGCGAGAGAATCCCCTCCTGCATCCGAGCGCCACCGGACGCCGTGACCAATATAACCGGCACCTTCGATTCCAACGCCCGATCGATGGCGCGGCAGAGCTTCTCTCCCACAACCGACCCCATGCTGCCGCCCATAAAGCTGAAATCGAAGACGCACAGCACGACACGGGTTCCGTTGATCAATCCCTCGCCGATCACCAAAGCATCCTTGCGGCCGGTCTTTTCCTGTTGGGCCTTCACTCGTTCGGGGTACGATTTGGTGTCGTGAAACGTCAACGGGTCTTGCGCGTGCAGGTCGATATCCCATTCCTTGAAGGAGCCCAAATCGACGAGGAGCCCGATCCGCTCCATGACGGAAATCGGGAAATGATACTCGCACTTGGGACAGACCTTGTTATTGCGATCGACTTCCTTGCGATACACGATTTCCCGGCAATGATTGCACTTCAGCCACATGCCCTCGCTGCCTTTTGAGCGTGGAGGCGCCGGGGTCTCGACCGCTTTGTCTTTCTTGAACCACGCCATGGTCCTGTCCCTCAGTCAATCGTGAGTGGCCTCACTGCCTGTCACCCTCGGCGGAGAATAGCACAGCCGTGCGCCTGACGCACGTGCAAACCGGACTCCATGCAGAAGGGAGGCGTCGCACACTGGCCCGGTCATGACCAGGCCAGCCTAGCGAGCATCCAGATCCCGATACAGACACTGGCGACGCCGGCACAGCCTTGCAGCCCCACAAACAGACGTCGGCTGGCCGCGAGTGAATACACCAGCGGCAGACTGATCGTCAGCCCGATCGCCATCATCCCTACAATCGAGCCCACACCGAAGACAGCAATTGACAACAGGCCCGATCCCAACTCATGGGTCGACGAGAGCACAATCAGCATCAGCGCCGCTGACCCAGCCAGCCCATGCGCCATCCCGATGCAGAGCGGCCGAACGGAACCGGCCATCCAATGCCGGTGGCGATGATCGTCGTGCTGCTGGTGGCTATGAAAATGGACGTGCGGACCGTCATCGTGGTGATGGCTGTGGACATGCCACCGTTCCCGGTACAGTTTCCACGCCAATGTCCCGCCCAGGGCAATGAGCAAGAGCCCGACACCGCACTCGGCGAGGAATTCAAATCGTTCGGGGATGCGGATCTCCCACGCCAAAACCACCGTGCCGACGAGCAAGAGCGTCGTGGTATGGCCTACCCCCCACCAAAAACCAACGGCGCTGGACGCCCGAAACGAGGGCCGTTCGGCCAACACCGTCGAGATCGCAGCAAGATGGTCGGCATCGAGCGCATGCCGCAGACCGAGCAGGAACCCGAACCCCAGAATCGCGGCATAGGATGGATCGGTCATACGGGTCGCTCGGCAACGCTCAGATTAAGGCCAAGGAGCCAGCGCAACAGCAGTGCCGCGTTCCCGAGCCCAACCTCAACCTTATCATCAATTGTTATTCGCAAGAATTTATACTGCATGATCATCCACCACGGGCGTGCATTTCCAAGTGGGGGTCTTCTCGAAGCCGATCAATGCCGATCAGTCCGCCGGTTCTGAGCCCGACCTGCTCCAATCCCTTCCGGTCCTCGGCGCCTCGGTCTCGACGAGCCTCCCAACCACTACGGATAATCTCCCGCATATCTTCCGCACTAACCCCTCGCCGAAGAGGCTGCCGGAGATCCACTCCCGCCATCGCATAGAGACACAGGTACCACAGCCCGTCCGCCGTCACCCGGCTGCGGTCGCAGGCCCCACAGAACGGCATGGTCGTGGATGGAATGACGCCGAAGATCGTGCCGTCCGACAACCGATACCGCTGCGCCGGCGCCGACCCACGTTCAGGCAATGGAGTGATGGTTCCATAGTGCGCGCCCACACGATCCAGGATGCTTGCGCAAGACAACACCTTCTCCATGGCCCACTCGTTTGCTCCACCCACATCCATATACTCGATAAACCGCACCTCGGCCTGATACTGCCGGGCAAATTCAATTAACGCAACCAACTCGTCGTCATTGAACCCTCGAATCGCCACGGTATCGAGCTTCAGGTCGGGAAACCCCGCCTTTCCCACAGATTCGATCCCATCAAGAACGCGGGCAAACTCGTCTCGACCGGTCAACCGGCGGAATCGCTCCGGCCGCAGCGTATCCAGACTGATGGTCACGCGATGAAGTCCCGCCTCATACAGCTCTTGCGCATACTCAGCCAGCAGCACTCCATTCGTGGTTAACGCAATCTCCCGGATCCGGCGATCATGAACCAGCAGCCGTACCAACCGCGAGAGGTCCCGCCGCAGCAGTGGCTCCCCTCCGGTCAGCCGAACCTTCTCCACGCCCACATCGGCGAAATAGCCGGCAAGTGTCGCCAATTCTTCAAAACTGAGCACATCCTCTCGTGGCAGCCAGACATACTCTTCTTCCGGCATGCAGTAGCGGCATCGCAGATTACAGCGATCCGTGACAGACAGCCGCAAACTCTTCAACGGCCGCCCGAAGGTATCGACCACATGTGTGCCACTGTCGCCCTGCGCAACCAGGTCCTTCATGAATTCATCCATCCTACGGATGTTCTTCCACCCACACCTCCCCTTCGGGAGTATGCTCCAGCTTCCAAATGGGGGTGATTTGCTTCAATTCATCGATCGCCCACTGACAGGCGCGAAACGCCTCAGCCCGGTGCTCAGCGCCGGCGATGATCAGCACGATATTTTCGCCGATCGAAATCTCGCCGTAGCGATGAATAATCAGCATCTCCAGAATACCGAAATCCTGTACCGCTCGTTCGCGGATTTCCCGCAGTTTTTTCTGCGCCATCCCCTCATAATGTTCGAACGTGATGCGGTCCACATCGCGGCCCCGCGACCGGTCACGCGCAACCCCCAAGAACGTCGCGATCCCGCCGATACGTGTTGACCGCCTGCGAACGCGGTCCAGTTCCTGATCGAGAGAGAAATTCTCCCGCTGCACCCGGACGAACTGGCTGTCGTCATCCGGGCTCGCACCTGCGCCTCCGGCAAACGGCGGCAACAGCGCAATCTCGTCGCCGGCGTGAACGATCGTGTCTTCGTGCGCAATTTCCTGATTGACCGACACCAACACCTTCTTCTTCTGGATCAATTCTCCTATGTGAGGATAGCCGGCCTCGATCGCACCAATGACATCCCTGACCTGCCGGCCATCGGCCACATTCAACGACAGAGCCGGCTGGTTCCCCGCCATCATCTTAGTCATTCCAAACAGCTGAACCGTAATCATCTTCCCTCGACCTTAACCTTAGCTTTAGCATTTCTTGTGTAGCTTCCTGACTTTCCACCTGATTTTGACAACAGCCACACCTCCGTGAAACTGATCCCGCGATCCACGGACTTGCACATATCATAGATCGTCAAGGCCGCCACCGACGCCGCCGTCAGCGCTTCCATTTCGACTCCCGTCTGCCCCGTCGTCTTCACCGTCGCCGTAATCATGATCGAACAAGCCCCCGTCTGATCCGGCCGAGGGTCTTCTTGGAATGAAATATCGACGCTGGTCAGCAGCATCGGGTGGCACATGGGAATGAGATCGGGAGTTTTCTTCGCGCCCATCACGCCGGCGACTTGAGCGACCGCCAACACATCGCCCTTGGCAATCGTCCGCTGCTGAATTTTTTCCAAAGTTTCGGGCTGGAGCAATACTTTCGCCTGCGCCGTGGCCACCCGTTCAGTCAAAGTCTTCGCCGACACATCGACCATCCGGGCGCGCCCAGCCTCATTGAAGTGGGTGAATTCAGCCATTTTCTTCGGTGAATCAGTGCGTTACAGCAAAGACGTGAAAGGATTATAGGAGCCAATGGAAATGAAGGTCAAGCGAGAGAGCCAAGCGCCTGGTGTTGTGCATCTCACGGGTACCGGCCTATCCAGCCCACTCTGAACTGTTCGCAGGGTGTCCGGCTCCTACGACTTCATCTCGGTCGACA
>JABMDG010000436.1 GCA_015904045.1 Nitrospira sp. | reverse complement strand
ATCTTGGCGGACGAGATTTCCCCGGACACCTGTCGTTTCTGGGACATGACGACCGGTGAGTCGATGGATAAAGATCGGTTTCGGAAAGATATGGGGAAAATCGAGGAGGCGTATCAGGAGGTGTTGAGGCGGGTGTGTGGGTGAGAAGGGGACGGCGGGATCGTCCTCATTGCTCACGCAACGCGCATGCGGGACTGATGGGGTTGTAATTAAAACGGGCCATGCTCGTTGCATGGCGCGCAGTTGAGGACAACCCCGCCGTCCCCTTCAAGAAAGTAAAGGGTAGAGAAAGAGAAAAGATGGTACGGGCGTACTTAAATTATGGATTGGTTGCCTCAGTGGTCGTCTGGGCGGCTATTGTGGGGGTGATGGCCTATCGGCTGAACGAATCGCCCTGGCGGTGGGCGTTCGTCGGATTGGTGTTTTGCGGCGGGCTCACCATTGCCGTGATCTTCTGGATCAAGAGATATGTGGATCGGTTGAGTGAAGCTGAAAGAAAGCAGGAGAGCAAGTCGTGAAAGTCAAAATCCATGTGACGTTGAAACAGGGGATTCTGGATCCGCAGGGCAAGGCCATCGAGCATGCGCTGGACTCGCTGGGGTTCAAGCACGCGGCGAATGTGCGCGTTGGGAAGTACATGGAATTGGATCTTGATCAAACCGATAGGGCCAAGGCTGAGGCTGAGGTCAAAGCCATGTGTGAAAAGCTTTTGGCGAATACGATTATAGAAGAGTATCGGTACGAATTAGTTTAGGAGCTGATGGCTGATAGCGTATGGCACAAACCACGGATGATCCGGCCCCTGCTCTGTGAGGCGATATGAACATCGGTGTTGTCGTGTTCCCTGGCAGTAATTGCGATCACGACTGTCAGTACGTGTTTCGAGACGTGCTTGGACAGGATGTAACGATGGTCTGGCACAAGGAGACCTCCTTGACGGGGCTCGATGCCGTCATCTTGCCAGGCGGATTTTCTTACGGCGATTATTTACGTACCGGTGCAATTGCGCGGTTTTCACCCGTGATGGGAGCCGTGAAGAAGTTCGCCGCTGACGGCGGATTGGTGCTGGGGATCTGCAACGGATTCCAGATCCTGCTCGAAGCGGGGTTGTTGCCGGGGGCAATGTTGCGGAACAAGTCGCTGCATTTCATCTGCAATGATGTCTTTGTGCGAGTGGAGAATGCGGCCACGCCGTTTACGGGTGCCTGCAAGCCGGGCCAGGTCTTGAAGATTCCGGTCGCCCATGCGGATGGGAATTATTACACCGATCCGGTGACGCTGGCGGGCCTTCAGGCCAATGCCCAGATTGTCTTTCGCTACTGCGCGCCGGACGGCAAGGTGACGCCGGAGGCGAATCCGAACGGTTCGCTCGACAACATCGCCGGCATCCGCAACGCCGCTGGCAATGTGCTCGGCCTGATGCCGCATCCTGAACGTTCCGCGGAATCTGTGCTGGGCAACGAAGACGGGCGGCTGATCCTCGCGTCGATGGTGGAGGGGATGAATGCGAAGAAGGGAAGGGCCAAGGCCCTAGCCTGACGGTGAACTCATTGTTGGATACCCAGGTCGTACGGGTTGTCGGTCAGGCTCAGACGGAACGAGCACGCGAGGGGTGTTTTCTGATTCGTTTCTGTGTGGCCATTCTGATGATCGGCCTGCTCGGGCCGGGCATTCATCGGAGTGCGTGGACTGTGGATGCAGCTGAAGGTGAAGCGCAGCTCAAGATACTAAGCCCCTTGTCGGGAGCCGTCATCAAAGGGGATTCTGTCGAAGTGCGCTATGAATTGGCTAAAGGGGTTCACGCCACGCACGTCCACTGTTATGTGGACGGCGAGTACCAGCGGGGATTTTCAGGGATCGTCAGGGGTCTCATTCGGGGAACGCACGAGATCAAAATCGTGGCCGCCAGTCACGATCACGAAGCCATGGCTGCCGAAGCTCGGGTTACGATCGAGGTGGAGTGAGGCCGGAAGGCCGTGCGGTGACTGGAGAGCCGCGGGGTTTCTACGAATCGGCTTCGTGAGTCCGACAGCAGGACTCGTAGGACAATTTCCACAGGCGGAATTGTCGAGCTCACGAATCAGTTTCCCGATCAAATTGAAACACAATTCAATGTCAATGTGGTCAGCGGATAGGGTGCGGAACGAAACCTGCCGGAGGTGGATTGAAGATGGACGGCGG
>JABMDG010000435.1 GCA_015904045.1 Nitrospira sp. | reverse complement strand
GGCGCTGAGCCAGGATTCCGTGATCGCGCGCAACCCCGCATCCGCGGGTTTCATGCGGCCGAGCCGCACCTGGTGCAGCAGCTTGATCAGAGGATCAGAGTGGGAGATGGCCGCGATGGCGCGGGCCATCGTTTGCTCGTCTGGCGTACCCATGCGCAGTTAATTCATTGCGCACGAGCCGGGTCCACGAGGATCACCGCAACTTCCGCAGGGTCCCGGGCCGCTGGATGAGGCCCACCCGGCCGTCGCTCCGACGCCGAACGCGGAGAATTGTTTGTCGAGTTTCGTCGTCCTGCACTTGGGACAGGCTGCTTCCGTGGCTCCCTGAATCAGCAGCTCGAAGCGATGATTGCATTCCCGACAGACATATTCGAAGATAGGCATGGCAAGACTCCTTGATGATGGCTCATTATAATGTTGCGCAGGCCGGATCGCAACGAGAGGACCGCTATGTATCAAGAAGACAAGACGTTCACGCTGCGATTTTGCCTGGAAGTGCAATTCCCGGACGATTACGAGGGCGACGACGACCACCACGCCTGGGTGCGTGCCTGGGAATCCCGCATGAAGCCGGAACTGATCAAGACCGTCTTCGATTCCCTGCGGCGAACGCCGCACTGGAGCGTCCATACTCGCAACCGCGGGAAGTCGCCGGAGGATGAAATCGAAATCGTCCTGGAGCGGGACTTTTCACAGTCCCAGCCTTTCTCCCTATGACTATTCAGCCGCAGCGCAACATCGGCCTCTACGTCCACATTCCATTCTGCAGGCAGCGCTGCCACTTTTGCGCGTTCTACCTCGAGGTCGCCAGGGCTGAGCGGATACAGTCGTTCTGCACGGCACTCGCACAAGAAATCGATCTCTCTCGTCGGGAAGGATTGGGGGGGCATCGCCCATTGCGGAGCATCTACTTCGGCGGCGGGACACCGACGGCCCTTCGTGCCGCACAACTGGCTTCGCTGCTCCAGTTGATTCAGACAACCTGGCCGACAGAATCATCAGTGGAAATCACGGTGGAAGCCCATCCTTCGACCGTGACACCCAGGGATTTGAGCATGTTGACCGATGCCGGATTCAACCGGATCAGCTTCGGGGCGGAATCCATGAACGAGCAAGACTTTGCCCGGATCGGTCGACCCGGACGAGTCAAGGACACGGAAGCCGCCGTCGAAGCCGCACATACCGCCGGCTTCTCGAATATCAATCTGGACCTGATGTACGGACTGCCGGGCCAATCGCTCGCCTCATGGACCGAGACCGTGCAATCGCTGCTCGCGCTGGAGCCAACTCACGTGTCCTGTTACGCTTTGACCATTGAAGACGGCACCACGCTGGCCCGGGACATCGCCAAGAACCTTGCGCCGCGACCGGACGAGTCGCTTCAGATTGACATGGAATCCGCGGCAGAAACCATTCTACATAAGGCGGGATTCGATCGGTACGAGATTTCCAACTATGCCAAACCCGGTTTTTCCTGCCGTCACAATCTGCTCTATTGGACCGGCGGCGATTATCTCGGCCTCGGCCCCAGTGCCCAATCGTATGTGAACGGAATCCGGTTCGGCGCTGTCGCCGATCTCACGACTTATGTGGATATGCTGAACGCCGGCCGCCGGCCGATCGTTGAACGCGTGGGCCTCTCGGATACCGAGCAGCAGCGAGACGCGTTGGTATTCGGGCTTCGACTGGTGGAAGGAGTCCCCCGGCATCTCGTTCGTCCCGACATGCCGGAATACCAGGCCCTGGTCCGGCTCACTAGCCGCGGCCTGGTTGAATGCACCGAGGACCACATTCGCCTGACCACGTTAGGCAGACGGTACGCAGACTCGGTGGCCCAAGAGTTGTATTAGCACCGGACAACGGGGTATCCGGCAGGATTGACAAGCCCCACGATCCGATTGGAGACTATGGGTTGAGCAGGAGATGCCGCAATGCCGGTGAATATGGATCCGTCGAAAAAGCGCCGCCGGCTGAACCAGTCAGCAGAGCAGGCTCACGCGAATCACCAACGCGCGGCCTTCGGAGAAGAAACCGAAACGGACCGGGAAAAAGACCTGGCTGATGCGGAGGCGAAAAACCTGTGGGACGCCACGGAAGTGATCGATATGGACAAGATATAACGACGAACCGATCGGCTGTCATGCCGGCAGAAAGGAGAAGGCCATCACCGCATCGCGCCCTCCATCCAGTGAGACTCCGCGTCCATTAGGGGCTTGCGCCCCACCGTCACCGGGATAACCAATAGAAACACGTCGAGTCAGGAGCAACAATTCGTCGCATAACGGAAACCTAGCATGAGTACTATCGTTTATCGATCATTGTCATGACACGATCCGGCGTCTTGTTTTATCCTTTTCATCTGTGCCACGAGCGCACCATGCAGAGGCTGCTGGAGCGGTATCAGCAGGTGCATTTCCGGGACTATATGGCCATACAAGTCAGTCCATTCTGCGGGACAACAGCCTTTCCCGACCGTATGGGAGATTTCTTCCCCGACCTCCTGGCAAGCGAGCGACTGGTGCAGGGTTACAATATCAGCGGACCGCTCAATCTGGACACTTGTATCGACGTGGATCGTGATCTGACCGATTCAACCTGGCGCGAGCTCTTTCATAGAGCGCTGGTGGAGAATCGCCGATTCCAACGGGGTCTATTCGATGGCACAGACATCACAGGGCGGAACAAAGATGGCACTACCGAGCAGGCCTTGGTGGATCGCTTGAAGGATGTCTCGTTCGAGACGACTCCCTTTACGGTAGCCGGCATCCGTGAACTCAGCGGGCGACGGCTCATCGGCAGAGAAGCCGACCTCTTTGACTATGGCCTGGCCTTGCTGAAAACCTCAGCCTCACTGGTGTATACGATACAACTTGCTACAGCGGGACAGCTTGCCGTTGCCACTGACTCGCGCGCCCATTTCACATTACTCGCCAGGTGTATAGAACGAATGGGCATCACTATTGAGAATATGTTGGTCGAACAAGGCACATCTTAACCATTACACTCAAGTCTGCTAGAATTTCGGCCCATGCCTGCCCCATCGACGCCCCAGACAATTCCGGATACCACAGAGGACATTAAGACCGGCATCGGCAGCGGATTCGAGTCTCGCGTCGTAGTCTTTAATTGCGATTGCCATACCTACCAGCAGGTCATCGACCTCTTCTGCCGGTTCATTCCCGGCATGACGGCGACCAAGGCCTTCGAACTAGCCTATCGCATCGACCATGAAGGAGAAGCGGTTGTGTATAGCGGGGCCACCGCGCAGGCGGAGGAGATCGCCGCCAAATTGGCCGGAGGTGGACTCAAAGTCGTAGTCCAGTAGCGGAACTTACTTGTGCTTAGGCTTGTGTTTAGGTTTGTGCTTGGGTTTGGGTTTTTGCTTGGGTTTGAGTTTGACCGTATCTTTCTTGGCTGACCTGGCAGTAACAGGTTTCTTACTGACCACTTTCGGAGCCGCCACCCGTTTCTCTGGTTGAGTCTTGACCGGTTTTGCAGGACTCTGCTTGGCGGCCTTTGCCGACCCCTTGGCCGAGGATTTCCCGCCTTTTTCTGGAGCGACGGGGGCCATGTACACCATGGTCCGGTTGACCTTTGCCAGCTGCTCTCCACTCAGCACACGCACTTGGTATAGCTCAAACAACTTGCTGATGGCTTTCGTGTCCCCTCGCCGAGCCGCATTCAATAACTTGCGGCGTTGATTCATTTCCTCTTCTTCAGTATGAGACGCAGCGCGCCGTTCCATGCCCATCCTTTCTCAGTTCCCGCCTCTGCCCACTCGTCCAGACACTGATCTAAGGCAGAAAGGCGGTCAGAAAAATGTGCGGAGTATAGCAGAGTCAAGCAGAGATTTGGAATATGCCGGATTCAGAAGAATTCCCAGAGGGTTTGCCCTGCGCGACCAGATAGAGCGTCTCATCGGAGAGAGCACGGCCGGAAGACAATGTCTGCCATTGAGCGTGCTGTGAACCGGCAGGTATAATCAGCTGCTGAATAAACGAGTCCTTAACTTTGGAGATTCATGATGAGCCACCATACGACCGCTCAACCGACCGTAGCAGACGACCCTCAAGCCCGCGAGTTACTGCGCCGGGCGTTCGATAACACCGCGCGCTGGCCAAAGGGTTTTACCGGCTTTACTGCCGATCTCACGGTGAACATCAACGGAAAGGAAACGAGCGGTCCGGTGATGGTCAAAGGCCCGCGGGAAGTCTCAGTCCAACTTGGCGACGCCGATGTGCAGAAGTGGGCACAGGAGCAACTCGGCATGATCGCCGTTCACCGGGGGCCGCGCAGTTTCGAAGAATCGGACGGCAAGTATACCCTGACCATGGAAGAGGACGGCCATCCGATGGGCACCAAACTCGTGATCCATGGCTCAAACTCGTTCTATCGTCTCAAGGACAACCGCATCACTCAGATTAATCGCAGCATGGCGCATCCGGGCATGACTCCCTTCGCCTTTACGATCAATGTCGAAGACAGCGCCGTCACGCAGGACCAGAAACACCTGACGACCAAGTACACGGTCTATTACTACTCCCCAACCGATGGCAAGCTGAACAACGTCGAGAGCTTTACCGACAGCCACCTGCGTGTCGGCTCATCGGACCTCCCGGCGACGCGGCGAATCATTTCGTTCGAAAACGGCGCTGTGACCGTCAAAAGTCTGATCTTCAAGAACCACAAGCTTATGTAATCATGGACTTGCGCACCGGCTTTCCTCGGAGCATGAAGGTCAAGATTGCGGGCCACGTGCACCTGGCCCGCATGATCG
>JABMDG010000434.1 GCA_015904045.1 Nitrospira sp. | reverse complement strand
GTGTCGCCATGTCCAACGCAGCCGCGGTTCGGCAAAAGCTCATCACCCACATGGAACAGGCGGTGGAGCACCTAAAACGGGACCTCGCCGGCCTTCGCACAGGTCGTGCCTCGGTCGCCCTCCTCGACGGAATTCGGGTCGACTATTACGGCACGATGACACCTTTGAAACAGGTCGCCAACGTGTCCACACCTGAAGCGCGATTGATCACCATCCAACCATGGGAGCCCAACCTGATTAAGGAGATCGAGAAAGCGCTGGCCAATTCCGGATTGGGAGTCACCCCTTCCAACGATGGGAAAATGATCCGCGTCCCGCTCCCGCCGCTGACCGAGGAACGCCGAAAAGAACTGACGAAGATCTGCAAGAAACATGGGGAAGACACCAAAGTGCAGATTCGCGGCTTCCGGCGCGATGCGAACGAAGAGTTGAAGAAACTCCAAAAAGATGCCAAGCTCACGGAGGACGAGCTGCGGAAGTCCGAACAGGACACCCAAAAGCTCACCGATCAATTCGGACAGAAGATCGACGACGTCATCAAGAAGAAGGAACAGGAGATCATGGAAGTCTGAGGTTCAGGCTTCTCCCCTGTCCCCCGGCGTGCTAACCACTTCGACCTTTCTCCCAACCAGTGCCTCAGTTGATCTGACCGCCCTGGTCCACAACCTGACCCAATTCCGTAAAACGCTCGTTCCCGGCTGCGATATCATGGCCGTCGTCAAAGCGAACGCCTATGGCCATGGCGCCATCGAAACGGCCAAAGCGTTGCTTCGCCAAGGGGTGTCGCGTATCGCCGTCGTGTCGATCGAAGAAGGGATCACGCTTCGGCAAGCCGGCATCAACGCGCCGATCGTCATTCTGGGGCCAGTTTTTCCAGAGCAATTCACCGACCTGTTCGCTCATCAACTGACTCCTGTGGTGAGCGATGCCGATACCCTCCCCAAGCTGGCACAAGCGGCTTCGTCGTTCCAAACTCCCTACCCCATTCATCTGAAGGTGGAAACCGGGATGGGGCGTCTGGGACTCACACAGGATGAACTGGCGAATCTCTTTGGCTCACAGGGGTTCCCGCGCACGCTGCATTTGGAGGGACTCATGACCCATCTCGCGGACGCCGATGGGTCAGCTACGGATACAACACGGGAACAGCTGGCTCGTTTTCGCAACGCCATGAGCATCGTCACAGCCCGAGGATTCAGAGTCCCGCTGATTCATGCGGCCAATAGCGGCGGTGCGATCCGCTTTCCGGAAGCGCAATTCTCACTGGTTCGCCCTGGCATTATGCTCTACGGATATCACACCTTACCCAAGTCCGTTCCTGTCCCAGAACTGAAGCCGGTCCTGTCTCTGAGAACATGCATCGTCCAACTCCGAACCGTTCCACCTGGACACAAGGTCAGTTACAACGGCACCTTCACCGCAAAGCAACCAACCAAAATCGCGGTATTGCCCGTCGGATATGCGGACGGAGTGAGTCGCCGTCTTTCAAATCGTGGCTGTGTTCTCATCCATGGGCAACGCGCCCCGATCGCCGGCCTAGTTTGCATGGACATGATTATGGTCGATGTCACCAAAATCGCCGGAGCAGCCATCGGCGACGAAGCCGTCCTCATCGGCTCCCAGGGCGCCGACCGGATTACCGCCGACGACATTGCCGAATGGACTGGCACAATCGCCTATGAAGTTCTCTGCACGATCGGCCCGCGTATCCCCCGACAGTATCACTCCTCATGAGTTGAGAGCGCTGCATCTTTCCCCATTCAAGGTCAGCAGATCGAACCGCTACTGTCTCTCATAAAACAGTTCCAGTGCCGAAGCGATGCCGTGCAGGCGGCCGTTTCTGAGTGACGCATCTAGCCGGTGGCGGAGCGAACGGACCCCGCCTTCGTCATTCCGCTTTGCGACCCCCTGGGATAACATCATCTCCGTCGCCACTTCGATCAGGCGCTGGGCACGCCGCTGCATGTCCGCTGTCACAAACTCCTCGACAATCTCTGCCGCCCGCCTTTCGACGACCGGCGCGAGGAATGAATCATACCCCTGCTCGGCGATGGTCCGCCCCCGAAGCACCCTCAATTCCGCCTTGATCCGTGACACATTCTGCATGAGAAGGGCAAAGAGTTCCTTGCGCCCTTCGTCGAACAATTTCTGTTCCATCTGTTCGAGCACAACACCGGGATCGAGGGCTTCGGCACGCGGCTCGTCTCCCCAGGAGAGCCGGTCGTAGCTCCGGCGCTTCTCCGCATCGCCGATGACTTCGTATGCGGTGTTGATCTCACGGATCTTTTCTTCCGCGTGCGCGCTGCCCGGATTTCGGTCGGGGTGGTGCTGGAAGACGAGCTTCCGGTAGGCCTTTTTGATCTCCTCATCCGATGCTTCACGGGAAACACCCAGAAGTTGGTAATAATCCATCCGCGCCATGGGAGGACTATAGCACGTGGGTTTTGAGCGCTTCACCTTGACACCTGCGGCAAACAACTCTAGCCTGCTCCGACCGATGCATCCCCTCACCATTCAGCCCTCGACACCAGCTCCACACCTACGGCGGCGCCGCAGTCGCGAGGGCTATCAGTGACCGCGCGATCCTGGCGATCCGGCGTCACACCCTATCAATGGCTCGTACTCTTTGTGGCCTGGCTGGGATGGGTCTTCGATGCTATGGACGCGACGATTTATGCCATTGTCCTGCATCCGGCCCTCCACGACCTGTTACACACGAGCAGTGGTCCGCCGACGACCGAACAAATTGGCTGGTACGGCGGCATTATCTTTTCGATCTTTCTCATCGGTTGGGCGATCGGCGGCATTTCGTTTGGAATTCTGGCCGATCGATACGGCAGAACAAAAGTCCTGATAGCCACGATCATCATTTACGCCGTCTTTACAGGCTCCGCAGCGCTGGCAGAGACATGGTGGCAACTCGCCTTGTCACGTTTTCTCACAGCGCTCGGCATCGGTGGTGAATGGGCGGCTGGGGCAGCCATCGTGGCGGAAACCTGGCCGGATGACAAACGCGCGCGGGCCGCAGGCGTACTCCAGTCCGCCTGGGCCGTGGGGTTCTTTCTCGCTGCAACCATGAATCTGACCCTGAAGGAAAGCTACGGGTGGCGAGGACTCTTTGTAGTCGGTGTTCTTCCAGCCTTCGTCGCGCTGTTCGTCCGCTGGTGGGTCAAGGAACCGGAACGGTGGACCCATGCGCATGAGCAGCAGGCCGTTCCCCTCACTGCCATCTTCGATGGAGAGTTGCGGCGATCGACGTTGGTGGGGTCGGCATTGGCCTTCGTAGCGGTCTTCGGCCTCTGGGGATCGACCAATTGGGCGCCGACGCTGATTCGCGAGCTGCCGGATTTGAAGGGGCAGGACCCGGCCATCCTCACCAAGTACGTCAGTTACGCCATTATGGCACTGAATGCAGGTGCGATCTTCGGCTATCTCGGCTTCGGCCCATTGGCAGACCGGTTCGGGCGCCGGCCGGTCTTCGCCTTTATGTGTCTTGGCAGTCTCGTGATGCTGCCGGTGACCTATCTCATGCCGACCAGTTACAGCGGGGTGCTGATGCTGTTACCTATCTTGGGGTTCTTCAACAACGGCATCTTCAGCGGCTTCCCCATCTATCTGCCGGAGCTCTATCCAACTGCCCTCCGCGCTACCGGATCCGGATTTTGCTTCAACGCCGGGCGTGTCTTGGCCTCCGCTGCACCGTTTCTCACTGGGTGGCTGGTAGCGACATTGGGGTCGTTTGGCCGTGCCGCCAGCACCGTCGCCCTGATTTATGTGCTTGGACTCTTTGTGCTTTTGTTCGCTCCGGAGACGAAAGGCCGCCGATTACCTGACTAGCTATTGACTTAGAACCTTCCCTGATTATCTAACGGCCATGGAAACGACACACAACCCACGGATACTCACCCACGATGAACGGAAAGCTGCCGAGGCTGCCTTTACAGGACGCCCACTCAATCCGGATTGGTCTGAATCCGCCAAGAAGGTGTACGAGGGACTGATTCACGCCCTACCGGTTTTGCCGGAGGAGCCACTACTGGCGCCTCAGACGCAATCTGCGCTTGGCGAATCACAGGATGCGGCGAGAGTCGAGCTGTTGCCCAGTGAGTCAGAGTCTAAGATTGAGGGTCCCGCAAAGGCAGACGAGCCATCAGAGCCACAGACTCAGGGGCCTATCCCTCAACTGATCACCAATCGCCAGCAAGCCATCCAGGCGGGCATGCTTATCGACGTGACAGAGGATGCGAAACAACTCGGTTTGACCTTCCCGGTTACTGTCACCAAGCCGCTCTGGGATATCGGGATTGCGCCGATCCCGGAACTGTCTGAGCAGGATAAGGCTGGACGACTGCGCGATGTGTTGATGGCCTTTCGTCTTCGCCTAGCCGGTCAGACAACACTCTCGCCGCTGATTGATTTTCCGGCCATGCTAGCCTTGCCGCCCGGCGGTGTCCCGCAGCCCGTGCCGTTATTCGCGCTCATTCAGCCGGACGAGCAGAACCGCGCGACAGCCACCCTGCTTCTGCCCAACGAAGTCTCGGCCACTATCACGCCGATGAACTAACCGATCCACTCGTATCTCAATCGACTAAAGTTTCTTGCCGCATATTCTGTTACCACTTGTAGTCCATCACATGTGGTCGAATCTCGTCGACAACAAATACTGGATCGAGGCTATCAGGTTCTTTGTCATGTTGGAGAATGACCTCAGCCGTCGTTCGAAACCAAACCCGACTGCGAAATCGATCAGACCATATGAAATCTCGATGCTCTTCTACAG
>JABMDG010000433.1 GCA_015904045.1 Nitrospira sp. | reverse complement strand
AAGATTCCCCCGATCAATTTCAATCTTACGGTGCAAGAACATATCCCAACGCTCTTGAAAAGTCTGCGCTTAGTCGAGGATATTCAGGGGGCAGTTGAAAAGAAACACAAGCGACCATAAGTGAGGGTATCAATGACGCAGAGCAAGAGAGTGTGGGGCCTCTGGGTAGGCATGGCTGGAGTAGGAATCGTGGTCGCTCTTGGAGCCTGTACGCCACGAGTTGAAGTTGCGGCGCCGGATAAGCCGATTACGATCAACCTAAACGTAAAAATTGACCACGAAATCAGGGTTAAGGTTGATAAGGAGCTGGACAAAGTACTTTCAGATGACAGCGGCTTATTCTAGGAGGATGTGAAATGGTGATGTGGAGGAAAGCGATGGCACTCAGTGCGGTCCTGGGAATCTTGGTCGGTGTGCAGCCGCTGCTTGCACTGACCCTTGAAGAGGCGAAGGCAAAGGGACTGGTCGGTGAGAAGTCCAATGGCTACTTAGGCGTTGTGGCGGCAGGAAATGCTGAGGTTCAGGCCCTTGCGAGTGACATCAATCAGAAGCGGCGCCAGGCCTACCAGGAGATCGCTCGCCGCGATGGGACAAGCCTGAGCATGGTTGAGAGCTTGGCAGGGGAAAAGGCGATCGATAAAACCAGACCCGGCAATCTCGTCGAAGGCCCCAGCGGCTGGATCAAGAAATAGCAGCCTCACCCATATCGATCGTTTTCCCAGGGTAAGGCCGTGTTGGAATATCCGCGCACTTCCCAGAACCCTTTTTCATCTCGGTCGGCGAATGTTATTTCTTTGACCCACTTGGCGCCCTTCCAGGCATAGCGTTTTGGCACGATGACACGCACCGGTCCGCCGTGGTCCCGCGTGAGGGGTTTACCATTCCAACTGTGGGCGAGCAGCACATCGTCATCATTGCAAGCATCGAGCGGCAAATTCGTCGTGTAGTCGTCGTAGGACTTAAAGAAGACAAACTTAGCGAGCGACAGCGGTTGTACGACGGAAATGAGGTGCTTGAAGCTGATCCCTTCCCAGTCGTTATCGTAACGGCTCCAGGTCGTCACGCAGTGAAAATCGGACCGATCTCTGAATTGGGGTTGGTCAAGAAATTGTTCCCAGGTCCAGACTACGGGGGTGGTGACGAATCCACCAACGGTAAGCTGCCATTCGCTCAAAGAGATCTCCGGCTTGAATCCTAGATCCAGAACCGGGAAATTCTCGACGAGGTGCTGCCCTGGAGGGAGTCGGTCATCGCCCTCATAAAACACTTCGCGTTCTTCTCCTCCTCGTCGCGCTTTTGCCCACTGCTCCTTCGTTCTTGTCAGTCTGCTCATCTCCTCCATTGTGGCCTCCGTGTGGGCAGACTACGGCAGCTGAGGTAGTCTTGGCAACTACAACTTAAGTCATCTTCAGCATCGGCGTCTGACAACCTTGAGGAGCCGTGAAAAATCAATAGGATACAGCGTGCGGCGGCCTGCTACACTTGTAACGTCCCCTCCTTGGCAAAAAATAAGGAATTGATAGCAGTGTATGTAGTCCTCTGTAAAATAGTGCTGCTAGGTGTCCTGACGGCGTTATTAGGCGTCGAATCTGCAGAGTTGTCTCGGGCAGCCTCTGTTTCTCAATCGGCGCCCGGGGCAAGATCGCAAAAGATGCAGCCGTCTGTGTCGGAAAAGCTCCGTCCCCCTATCGGGCACAAACAGACGAGAAAAAAGGCATCGAAATCTGTGTCGGGCACGGGGGCGGAAAAAAAAGTGGATAAGTCATCGCCAACCAAGAAAATGTCTGCGAAAACCGCCGGCGCTAAAAGACTAAAGGGTAGGGCACTGTCGGCAGTCACGGCGGCTCCCATGGACCCTCGCCCCAAGATCGACATGGGCCACGCCTACTATGGACTACTTGAACAGTCTCAGCGGTACAATCCCGGACAAGATCGTGGAACGGGACGCGTACTCCACCCTGGGGCGGGGGAACTTCTTCCTGACCATTTTCTAGAACTTGATCGAAACAGTGATGGAGTGATCGATCCATTCGAACGCGCAGTGAGCCGTCTCCATATCGATCGCGATTTATCCAATCGACATTGGGAATAGGGTGATCCATCCGTTTGGGAGGGTACAGTTCTCCGAAGAAATGACCGAAGAGAGCGGTGGTAGAAATGATTCGGGCAACCATGTCATTCTTTCAGGAGTCTTCCATGACGGTCATCATCTTCATGCTCCTAGCGGCTGGTTTTGGGTGTGCCGGCCCAGAACTGTCAGTCACCGATAGACAGGCCGCAGTTCAAGAAGAAGACTGTTCGTCTCGACAGGACAGAACTCAGCACAACAGCCTGTCTTCGAAAGCATGTCGATCGCAGCGCGCCTGGTCACAGGAGGTCGGCGAGGTCCTGAGCGGGGCGGCATCTGCATTCAGGCCGTAGGGCGGATCTTCCTCCTCCTTCTACGCAGCGTGCCAAGCCTGTCCGAAGCAGAACTGCGGGCAGTTTCGGATTTCCATCCCCTGTGTGTGTTCCCCTCCAGTGTGTTCTTTCCTAATTCGTAGATGAGCAGTGGTGCACGCGTCGCAGGACCTAGGCACGAGGTCTGTAAGATTGTGAGCTGCCGAGCGACCAAGCTTCTAGATCAAGGCCGTGGCATTGACAGCTATAGATGGAGACACCATGATAGGCCAACAGGTTACTATGGGGAATGACACGTCGGCATCTGCGCGGGAAAACAGATCGAGCATCGGAAAGATCGTGATTGCAGCGGCGATCGCTGGCGCCATCGCCGCGTTTCTGTACTTCAATCTGGGGCAGTATCTTGCACTGGACACCTTGAAGCAGAATCGTGACCAACTACTGGCGTTTACCGAGACAAATTATGCGGCATCCGTGGGGCTCTTCATCCTGGTTTATATCATCGTCACCGGCTTGTCGCTTCCGGGGGCAGTGATCCTCACTCTAGCGGGAGGGTTCCTGTTCGGCGGGATCTTCGGCACGCTTTTTGTGAATCTGGGTGCAACCACCGGTGCCACGCTGGCATTTCTGGCCGCGCGGTATTTGTTGCGCGATTGGGTCGAACAGAAGTTCGGTAAGTGGATCGGGCCGGTACAGGAGGGCTTTACCAAGAATGCATTCAGTTACTTGCTGACTCTTAGATTAATCCCACTCTTCCCGTTCTTTGTGGTCAACCTCGTCTCCGGGCTTACGCGCGTCAGTGTGGGAACCTATGCGGTGGCCACGGCGATTGGGATTATTCCGGGATCCTTCGTGTATGCCTATGCCGGGCGACAACTTGGATCGATCAATACGTTGAAAGAGATTGCGTCGCCCAACGTGATCGGGGCCTTTGTGTTGTTGGGACTGTTCGCCCTGATTCCCATCGTCTATAAGAAGTTCACGGCAAAGCCGGCGTGATGGCGGAGAGGATAACGGGAATGAACCGCTACGACGAACCGATGATCCTCCCCAATGACGAGCATAACCAGCAATTGGTCGCCAATGTGCATCCAGCCGACTGGGTCAATCCCGAACCGGGCGGCCGCTACAACATCGTCGTCATCGGGGCCGGGACTGCCGGCCTGATTACGGCGGTCATTGCCGCGAGTCTGGGGGCCAAGGTGGCGTTGATCGAAAAACATCTCATGGGCGGCGACTGTTTGAATGTCGGGTGTGTTCCGTCAAAAGGGATCATTCGCGCCGCGCGGGCATGGGCCGATCTCCGAAGATCTTCGGAATTTGGCCTGCATATTCCTGCAGGGGTGAAGTACGACTTCGGGGCCGTGATGGCACGGATGAGACAATTGCGTGCACGGATCAGCCACAACGACTCGGCGCACCGGTATAAGAACTTGGGGGTGGACGTCTACATCGGCAGTGGGCGGTTTGCCGGGTCTGACGCGATCCAAGTTGAAGGACCCGCGGGCAATCGAACTCTGACCTTCGCACGGGCTGCCATCTGCAGCGGTGCGCGCGCGACGGTGCCTCCCATTCCTGGGTTGCTGGACGCGGGCTACTTGACGAACGAAACGGTCTTTTCGCTGACCGAGTTGCCCCCCCGTCTCGGCGTGATCGGTGCTGGCCCAATCGGATGCGAACTGGCTCAGTCTTTTGCCCGCTTTGGCAGCCAGGTCTATCTGATTGAAGCGATGCACGGGATCATGCCGAACGAAGATCGTGACGCGGCCGAAATCGTCGAGCAGCAGATGCTGCGCGATGGCGTGACGCTGCTCTGTTGTGGAAAAGATGTGAAGGTGCAGAAAACGGAGTCCGGCAAGCGCCTGACGGTCGATTCACACGACCGGCAGTACGACGTGACGGTCGATGAGATCCTGGTCGGCGTCGGCCGGGCCCCGAATGTTGAGGGGCTCGGGTTGGAGATCGCCGGGGTCGTGTATGACAAGGCCGGGGTGAAGGTGAATCACAGGTTGCAGACGACGAACCCCAAGATTTATGCGGCAGGCGATATCTGCTCGCAATACAAGTTTACCCACGCTGCCGATGCGATGGCGCAAATCGTGATCCAGAACGCGCTATTTCCGCATCCGTTCGGGCTGGCCTATGCCAGCGTCGATTCGCTGACCATGCCCTGGTGCACGTTCACGGAGCCGGAAGTGGCGCATGTGGGCCTGTATGAGAAGGACGCCAAAGAAAAAGGCATCGAGGTTGAAACCTATACCTATAAGCTGGAAGAAGTGGATCGCGCGATTCTCGATGGGGAGGACAAAGGGTTTGCCAGAATTCATGTCCAGAAAGGGACGGACAAGATCGTGGGTGCCACGATCGTGGCGGCTCATGCCGGTGACATGATCAGTGAATTCTCGGTGCTCATGAAAGCCGGCGCCGGTGCGAAGACGCTCGCGGGCACAATCCATCCCTATCCGACTCAAGCTGAGGTCAATAAAAAAGTTGTCAACCTTTGGCGGAAAGCCCATTTTTCACAGGGAACAAAGAGCCTGCTCACAAAACTTTTTGCCTGGATGAGACGTTAAGATGGAACAGGGGCTTATGTTACGTGTACTCCTGGCACTGGGAGCCGTATTGTGGTTCACGCCGGTGTGGGCTCAAGTGGATGCAGTGATCGAGGTCGGAAGGTTTTCTGCAAACGATCCTGGGTCTGGTCTGCCTCAAGGCTGGAAGCCTTTGACCTTCAAAAATATTCCGAAATCGACGACGTATGAACTCGTGAAACATGGCGAGCATGTCGTCGTGAAAGCGATCAGCGATGCGTCCGCCTCCGGGCTGACCAAAGAGGTCAAGATCGACCCCAAAGAATTTCCTATCGTCCGGTGGCAATGGAAAGTCGACAATCTGCTCAAGACGAGCGATGTCACCCGCAAGGACGGCGACGATTATCCGGCCCGTCTCTATATTACGTTCGAATACGACCCGGATAAGGTGAGTGTGGGGAAAAAGCTCAAATATAAGGCCGGCCGGGTCTTGTTCGGAGATATTCCCATCGGCGCAATCAACTATGTCTGGGAGAGGAAAGCGCCGGTCGGCGCGATCATCGACAACGCCTATACGGATTTCGTCAAAATGGTGGTTGTCGAAAGCGGACCGCAAAAACTCGGCGTCTGGACCGACGAATCCCGTAATATCTACGAAGACTATAAGCGCGCGTTCGGCGAAGAGCCGCCCTTGATCAACGGTGTGGCCATCATGAGCGATACTGATAATACAAAGGAACGGGTAACGGCCTATTACGGAGACATCGTGTTTCTCAAGAAGTCGCCATAGCCCTAACTGCAAAAACAAAGAGGGCCGGTCTGTGAAGGACCGGCCCTCAGAAAAAACCTCCGTAGACCACCGAGTGGGAGCGAGGACTCATCAAGAAGATTACTGGATGGAATTCGCGTAGCCGCCGCGCGTGATTTCCGCGCGCACGGTGTCGCCGACCTTCTTGTTGCCACGGACTCGTTTGGTCTCTTGGCCGACGTAGAGTTGAACCTGGTTGCCTTCATAGTCTTCGACGGTATACATATCGCCTTTGATCTGCTTGACGGTTCCGCCGATCGTTCTCCAGGCGGGGCCAGGCTTCTGATCATGATGGCCGGCCATGGGAGCGGAGCCGACCACCGGGGCGTCGCCGACTGCTTCGGCTGCAACGGCGGAAGGGGAATGAGAAGCGGACTTCTTGGTTTTCTTGGAGTTGTCAGCTGACGCAGGGGATGCCATCACGGTCATGGCCAAGGCTGCGATCATGATTGCTAAAGAGGTATGGGAAATCTTGATCATTGCACCCTCCTTATCTGTAAGTGATCTGTGACAACTAAACAGGTTTCAGCAAGGCATATGCCCGACCTGACAGGTCAGATAGTCCTTATGTATCAATGTGTTATGGGCTGAAAAAGAGACTAAGGCATTTTCAAGTCTGACAATGGGTGAAAATTTGGCGGACAGTGTGCAGTTCTGCCCAAGATGATCCACTGACGGAGCAATTGATGCTAATTCAGATCGAACGGTCAGGACAGTGCTCGCAAAACTCATATGGCAGGGCGGCCCTTTCTACGGGCCAGAGGCCGAGTCTTGGGCAAGCTGTGTTCGGCGGGGTGAAAAACCTTCTTACTCGTCGGCCAGTATTAGCCATCTTTCAGGCCAATCTGCGGTGTAACTCGGATTGCGGGTACTGCAACTTACCCTTGAACGAAGGTCGCTACGAGATGACACGTGACGAGATCCGGAAGGTGTTCCGTGGTCTCTATCAGGATGGGCTGCGCCTTGTGTTTGTGCAAGGGGGAGAGCCACTGTTAAGGCGTGACTTGCCTGACATACTTGAAAATATGGTTCAGATTGGATTTCGCGCGACCGTGATTACCAATGGGACGAGGTTGACGACTGATGTCGTTCAACGATTCGAAGCGCTTTCGGTATCACTGGCGGTCAGCCTAGACACCCTCGATCGCACCCGGTATGAGCAAATTCGCGGCGCCGACCAGTTATCGCAAGTTCTGGCCGGTCTTGACCTGCTCGATAGCTATCGTGCGCCTAAATTTCTCATCTGCATCGTCAGCGAACTCAATCGGGATGAAGTGGGTGATGTCGTCCGGTTCGCCCGTGGAAGGGGATTCTTGCCAGTGGTCGGCGCCTATCATTGGGATGTCGGACTCTATGGTAAGCATGCCCCCTCTCTGATGTACGAGCGCCGACGAGCAAGTATGGTGTTTGAACAACTGCTGGCGAATGATGAACTTCCCCCCGGCTATCTTCGGCAGTATGCCAAGGATACGGTGTCATGGTTGCGGGGAGAACGGCTCGCGCCCTGTGATGCAGGGCGGTTTAGCATCGCCATTGACGCCTCGGGCAATGTGTCGCCCTGTTTATCTTTGTCTCATGCAGGGAATCTGCTGCAAACCTCTCTCAGTGAAATCATTGTGCGCTTTGATCGACAGAGCATCCAGGATTGTTCCGATCGGTCTTCATGCAATCGCGTGGATGGCCGGGTGATCGGATCGGTGCTGCGCCATCCGATCAAGGCCTGGAGGACGCCAGTCTCTTGGTAACGAGGGAAGGATGATGACGCGGTGGTGTGCGATAGGGATGCTGTTGGTGGTGACGGGCTGCGCTACTGTTCCGACTCGATTTACACCGGTCAATCCAATCGATCCCTCCGAGTTCTCCCATGCGCTATTTGGGCAGGTGCTGGAGGCACATGTAAAGGACGGAGTCGTCGACTATCCCGCCATTCAAGTAGACGAGCGTGTGGACGCCTATCTGGCTCGGCTAGACCGAGTTGATCCCAGCACCTTTGCCACGCGGAATGAACGGCTGGCCTTTTGGATCAATGCGTACAATGCGTTCGCCATCAAGGGCATTCTCGATCACTATTCGCCGAAGACCTCTGTGGGACGGTATCGATACTTCATCGGTCAAACCTATCGGGTCGGCGGGGCCACCATCAATCTCTATGACCTCGAGCGGCAGGTCCTGATCAAGCAGTTTCAAGAACCGTTGATCCATTTTGCCATCGTCTGCGCATCCGCATCGTGCCCGAAGCTGCCGCCGTGGGCCTACCAACCGAATCAGCTGGATCGCCAGCTCGATGTTGCAGCCAGAGCTTTTATCAACGACCCCACGCGGAATCGGTTCGACCGGAAGCAGAGAATTGCTTCAGTCTCAAAAATCTTTGACTGGTTTGAAGAAGATTTTGTCAGGGCGGCTGGATCGATCTTGGCGTATGTGGCGCGGTATGTCGATGATCCGGCGTTGGCGAAGGAACTGGCACGGCCCGGGTATCGTGTCGAATTTCTCGACTATGATTGGAGCCTCAACGGAATTCCACCAAAGGAGAGCGCCCATGCTGGTGCGTCCTGACGAGAAGGTTCCAATTGCCCGGTTGCTCACGTTCCTGGAGCATGGGGAACGCATGGCGCATGACTGCGCGAAGGCCCAGGCGGCTTTGGCGGAAGAGTCAGGAGCCCGACGATTTCTTCTGCAGCAAGCGAAACAGGAGGCCATGCATGCGCTGGTGTTTCAAGGCGCTATCGTGTGGCTCGCGCCGAAGAATCTCGGAGATTCGCCGTTTCTGCCGGCCATGGAAGAGTATCGCGAGCTGCTTCGCGGGCGCCTGGCCGACAACGATCTCCTGGAGACTGTGCTCGCCGAGCAAGTCATTCTTGAAGGTTTGGGTGAAGCGATTCTGACTCACATTGAACGAGGTCTGGCAAAGCGTGCCGCGCCGTTTGGACGAATCCGCCGCATCTTGCTTCGACAAGAAGAAGCCCACCATGGTTTTGGACGCCGCTGGCTGGAACGGGCAATCGCCCGAGGTGAAACAGACGCGCCTGCACTTCAACGGCAGGCACAGAAGTACCTTGCCCTCTCAGACGCCATGATCTTGGATCTCAGCGATTTATTCCTCACGATCGACGAAGATCCGACGGTATGGGCTGCGGACGTGCGGACGTTTTTGCCTGAGTGGTTGAGAGAAGGGACTGAGAATCAAGGTCGGATCGCGCAGAATTGAGGAACGAACGATGGTGTCGGTCGTCATCCCTGCTTATAACGAAGAGAAGGCGCTGCCAAACACCTTGCATGCGCTCTTTTCGCAACCTGGAGACTACGAGGTGCTTGCTGTCGACGGTGGGAGTACCGATCGCACGCGCGCGCTTGTGTCAGAGATGGCGAACGACACTCAGCATTCGACACTCAGCACTGTTCGTCTTCTTTCTGCGCCGAAAGGCCGCGCTTCCCAGATGAACGAGGGGGCCAAGCAGGCGAGAGGAGAATGGTTGCTCTTTCTCCATGCCGATACCCTCTTGCCAGCAGGGGCGATTCAACGGTTGAATGAGATGGAGACTGATCGCTCCGTCCAAGCCGGTGGGTTCATGCATCAATTTTCCGGAGACGATTGGCGGTTGCGATGTATTTCCTTCTTGGACAATTTCCGCTGTACCAGGAGCCGAATCATTTATGGCGACCAAGCCCTCTTTGTCCGCCGTTCCCTGTTCGAGCAGCTGGGGGGATTTCCCAACCAACCAATTCTCGAAGACGTCACCTTCTGTGAACGGCTCATCAAGGTTACGGAACCGCTTCTGCTATTCCCCCCCGTCATCACCGATGCCCGCAAGTTCCTGAAGATGGGCGTGTGGCAAAGTTTCCTCCGTGTTTTGCTCATCATCCTTCACGTCGAATATCGCCTGCCGGTCCTCCCACGGGCGTTTTTTCAAGATATCCGCTAAGGGATTGCCCGTCGCTCTGGTTCCCGGCCCCATTCCTTTCAGCCTTGGTTCCCCGTTTACCTTTTTGAACTCTCTCCGTCTAACTCAGCATACGAGGCTGGAAGGAGGGGTTCATGAAACAAATCCATGGCAAAACTGGCGCGCTGATCCTTTCCATGGCGCTGCT
>JABMDG010000432.1 GCA_015904045.1 Nitrospira sp. | reverse complement strand
CGCGGAGCCCTCCGCGCCGGGATGAACCGAAGGTGAAGCGACGCTACCCGGCCCTGAGGCGACGAAAGACGAGGATGTGAGAGGCCAATGGACAAATCTCTCATGGAAACAGAGCCGCAAAAGTCTGAAGAGTCGGAATCGGCGGTCGTACCGATTCCGCAGTATGTCAAGGATCTGGTCACCAAGGCCAAACGGGCTTCGGGGAAACTGGCATCCCTCTCGACAGCGGTGAAGAATCAGGCGCTGCTGGCCATGGCCGACGCGCTCGAAGCTAAGACGGATGAATTGCTGGAGGCGAACCAACGTGACCTCGATGCGTTCGGCTCTTCGCCGGCTAAGAAGGCCATGGCGGATCGGCTACGGCTCACGGACAAGCGGATCGCCGAGATGGCAGCCGGTATCCGCGAAGTGGCGAAGCTGCCCGACCCCATCGGCCAGACCCCCGCGATGTGGACGAGACCGAATGGGATGCAGGTGGGGCGTGTGCGCGTGCCCATTGGCGTGGTGGGCATCATCTATGAGTCGCGCCCCAACGTGACAGCGGATTCAGCAGCCCTGTGTCTCAAGTCGGGGAACGTGTGTGTCCTGCGCGGCGGCAGTGAAGCGATTCACTCCAATACCGCGATCGCGGCCGTACTATCTGACGCGGTGGAAAAGGCCGGTGTGCCGGCCGGGGCGATCACCTTTGTGGACCGGCCGGATCGTGAAGTGGTGCCGGTGTTACTCAAGCAGGATCGGTATATCGATTTGATCATTCCGCGCGGCGGTGAATCGCTCATGAAGCTGATTGCGGAACACTCGACCATTCCCGTGGTCAAGCACGATGCGGGTGTGTGCCATATCTACGTCGATGTGTCAGCTGATCCGGCCATGGCCGAAGCGATTTGTGTGAATGCCAAGGCGCAGCGGCCGTCGACCTGCAACGCAATGGAGACACTGTTGATTCACCAATCCATCGCAAGGACGTTGCTGCCGAAACTGGGGGCGAGTCTGTCTGCTGCCCATGTCGAAATTCGCGGATGCCCCAAAACCTGCCAGTTGATACCCGAGGCGAAACCCGCCACCGAACAGGATTACGGCAAGGAGTTTCTCGATCTGGTGCTGGCAGTCAAGGTCGTCAAGAATATGGACGAGGCGATGGAACACATCGATCAGTACGGCTCGCGTCATACGGAAGCCATCGTGACGTCGGACTACGGTCGGTCGATGCGGTTTCTCAAGGAGGTGGATGCCAGCGCGGTGCTGGTCAATGCCTCCACCCGGCTCAATGACGGCTATCAGTTCGGCCTCGGCGCGGAGATCGGCATCAGCACGTCTCGGATTCATGCGCGCGGTCCGATGGGCCTCGAAGAACTCACCTGCTTCAAGTTCATCGTCTTAGGGAGCGGACAGCTCCGCCAGTAAATGTCCTCCGACCCGGTCACGTTCGCCCTGCAGACGCCAGGCCACCTCTCCTTTCCATCCACGCAAGCCTTCGTGAAGCATTTCGAGCAAAGCGGAGGGCGTGTTGTCACCCGTGAAACAGGGCATCTCGTGTTCTACCGGCCCGACGGCCGGCGGGTGCTTGCCACCGACCCCAGTGGCCATCCGTTGCACGAGTGTGACTGGCAATCTGACACCGACGGGACCGTGTCACTCGCGAGGGCACGGATACGCCTCGATTGGGGGCAATGGATCGGGCTGAAGCCAGGTGGGCTGGTGAACGAAACCAGGCTAAATCTGGCGATGCGGCCGGGGTGGCAGCGAATTACCTCGGAGGATTTGCGCGCCATGGCGGCCCAGGCGATGCGGGTGCCAATCGAAGAAGTGCGCTGGTTTTTCCGAGATAACGATCTGGCCATCGATGCGAACGGGGTGGCGACCATTCGTCATCGGAAGGATGCGGTCTATGTGTTGGAAGAGGGAGACTTCGCGCGCGCCCGGTTTATGGCCTGCATGGGTGCGATGCATTGGGACCACATCGACTTTCTTCCGGTCGTCGAGCTGTTTAAGTCCCTGTTGCCCGGCACCGGTTCCGCCGTCTTCGAGCTGATTCGCGGGCTCTACGACGATCAGAATCAAGCCCAATCCGTCCCACGCGCGTTGCGCTATCGTGGGATACCTCCCTATCCATCGGAAGCGGCGTTCCGACTGTTTAGCCAGTTTTTCACGCCTTCCGTGTCCGGCGGGGGCGACCCGCTCACGCTGTTCATGGATCAGTCTCGAGCTCATCGGGTGACGTGGCTTCCGGTGAGTGACCCGCCCATCCGATACTTTGATGCCCAACAGGGATTGTGTCTCACGGTACAGGGGAGGCAGATTCGAAAGGCGACGGTGGCGGAAGACACCACCGGACTTCCGTACCTCCATTTGCCGTCCGGACACCCCGCCCCATTGGATCGGTCCGTATCGATGAAGGATGGACGACTGATCCTGAAAGACCGGGAGCACGAAACCTTGTGCCTGGTGAACCAAGGGATTGCCGAGGCCTCGTCTCCTGGTAGTCAGGCGAGTGAGGGGGCTATCGATTGGCGAACGCTCTTTGTCCAGGGAGTTCCGCCGATTTGCCCGGCCGATGCCTTTGGCGCCGTGCTGTTGTATCCGGAGAACGACGAGGACATCGGCGAGCTCGCGGCCCAGCCGTTTGTCGCGGACTATCTTCAAGATGCAGGCGAAACCGACCGCGAGATTGCAGCTGTCCTGTCCCACGCCGAGCGAGTCCTGATCGACAATGGGGATGCGGTGCTCTCGACTTGCGTGTTGTTCGATCGTCCTCGGGACTACGTGGTTCGCAGTGTTCATGCCGCCTATGCACAGCGGCACGCGCAACAACTCTGGATTCAGTCTGCCGCAATCCGGCGGTGGGAGTGGCTGAAGCGGATTCGGATCGTCCCGGCTTCGATGTGGGAAGAGACACGTTCGGATTATCGACCGGTCGACCTTGCGTATCAATGGGTGAGTTATGACTCGTTCGGGTCGACGGAAACTTTAACAGCCGAAGGAGCCCGACTTGGGCAATGTGTCCGATCCGGGGGACATGCATTCGTCATAGGCCCTGCCGAGATGCGGGACATTATGGCACGGAGCGGATGGCACCTGATGTGGGAAGAACCGGTCGACTCGCTGCCGACCTTTCGAATGCACAAAACGATCTTGCCTCAAGCCCGGCTTAAAACAGGCCTCACGCTGTTTCATCTCAGACGGTCGTAGCCGGGGTGTTCAGCCCACGTCTCGAGACTCCGCCGGCGGAACGAGCGGAAGAGCTGCATCAGCACAGAGCGAGTGAGGACCGAAGAGATCGTTCAGCGTCGACACGGTGGGATGACGAGCGCCTGGATCGGTTCCAGGCCGCACAACCTGTGCCGTCAAGAAGCCGGATGTGACGGCCGCGTCCAGCTCCGGCTCGGCGTCGGACAAGAACAGCACTTCTGTCGGTTGGAATTCCAGACAGTCTGCGATGTGTCGATACGAGGCCGGTTCCAGTTTCGATCCCATGCTGGTGTCGAAGAAATAGGAGAACAGAGAGGTGAGGTCTCCGGCTGTCGTATGTTCAAGAAGCAGCCGTTGCGCCTGCTCCGATCCGGACGAATAGATCGCCACGTGTAAGTGTTCTTGTCGCCAGCGGCGGAGCGCTGGGATGACGTCCTCGTACAGATGTGGGGCGAACACACCTCTTCGGTAGCCTTCTTCCCAGATCATCCCCTGCAAGGCTTTGAGCCCCTGATGTTTGCGGTCTCCTATAATCCATTGGGTGAGGATGCCGGGCAAATCGTCATAGGACAACCACGTGCCTGACTCCTTCGCGATCGTCTCCTGGCACAACGCCGTCCACCGGCGGACCGTCTGGTCGTTCTGGTAGGCATGCAGATAGGTGGCGAGGTGCTTCTGGGCATAGGGAAAGAGGACGTCGGTCACATAGGCCTTCGGGAGGATCGTCCCTTCGATGTCGAGAAGAATGCCGCGTAGCGCCATCTCAACGGTATCGCTGCTCAATGCCGGAGTGGGTGTAGTGGGGAACCCAGCCTGCTTGATCGGTAAAAATGCGGATCGCGCAGACATGCGGATCCGGTCCCAGGTCGAACCAATGTTTGGTGTCGGCCGGTACGGTCAGAAGATCACCGGCACTGCATCGGACGGAAAACACGTCGGTGTCCGGTGTGTCCGTGTGAAACCAGAAAAAACCGTCCCCTTCGACAAAAAACCGCACTTCGTCTTCACTATGGGTATGCTCGCGAAGAAACTTGTCCCGAATGGCGGGCAGATTGGGGGTCGCGGGCGTGACCCGGATCACATCGGCGGTGCGGTAGCCGTTCTCTTCCATGAACGGTTTGAGCCAGGAGTCGTTGGCCCGTAAGATCTCGGTATCGGATCCTCCGCTAGGCAGAGCGCCAACAGGCCGATGTTCGTACCAGACACCTCGAGCGTGGAGGAAGCGACTGATCTCGCCTGCCTCGGTCAACTGGATGTCTCTGTCAGGCACCCGTAAGGTAGCCATGAGTCCGCACCTCACGTTCGCATTGGAGGAGATATTCGAACACTTCTAGGTGGCGCTTCGCGTCCACCAGAGTTTTCCCCCACACGTATAGACCGTGTCCCGCCAGCAGGAAGCCATAGCATGGTTCGGCCTCGGGAAGGCGAGGCTCTATGTGCGCAGCTAGCCAGGCCATATCTTGGGAGTTCGGAAAAACAGGCAGCCGGACCTCACAGTCGTGCCGGTCGATACCCTCCAAGCCTTTGAGCAGTTCCCAGCCGGAGAATGTTAGAAAGCCTGTTGCCTCAGCCGAACGTGACAGCAAGGCGGCGGCGATTGAATGGGTATGGAGGACTGCGCCGACATTCGCTCGGCGGTAGAGCATCAGATGGAGGGGGGTCTCCGCGGACGGCCGGAGCCGGTTCCCGTTCGTCGGACGTCCCTCGCCGTCGATCGCGATGACCGACTCTGAATCAAGGTGATCTTTGTCGATGCCCGAAGCGGTGATCGCGCAGATTGCCGGCGCGGCGTCAACCGGCAAGCCGATGCTGTAATTCGTGCTGGTCGCCGGCGCCCAGCCCTTCCGCGCAGCCCAACGGGCGGTGTCGGCGACTTGGTCCGCGAATCGTTTGAAGTTCCGGAATGTGTCCATATGCGCGCTCGTGAATCGTTACTCGTGAAACGTGAAGCGCAGGACGGAAAGAGAGTCGGCCCCCTCTTCGTTTGCGAGATACGAGATACGCTTCACGAACAACGAATACAAAAGATGCCACCATATAGACGGAAAGACCGTGAAGTTGCCACTGGCTGATCCGCCAGGGGTAAGGCGGTACGGACCGGCGTATCGTGCAGACGGGGGCATTGCTTGCCTTGTCGCTATTTGCGCACCCATGGTAGAGTTTCGGAATTCTGGGCTGGTCCTCACAATGGACCGCCTCCGTGAGGCATGATGCGGTCTTGTCTCTTCTCTAAACATGGCGGCGCGCTCCTGGCAGTTGTTCTCTTCCTCGGTCTGGTCGTTCCCGCACCCCCAACGGTCAGTGCCGACACGCCGTTGCCGATCCTGGTCCAAGCGCCATCGGTTGAGCCTCCGACCATCGCGCCGCGCACACCCTCGCCTTGGCCCTCCGAGCAGGTGGATCCGGAGACTCAGGCGGTTCCCCAAAAAGTCTACGATGTGCTGGCGGCAATTCAGCAACGGCGCGGACAACCACTGCCTGGATATGTTGGAGGGCGGGTGTTTGAAAACCGGGAACGGCGACTTCCCAAGGGACGCTATCGCGAGTACGACGTGAATCCGAAAATTCCGGGCCGCAACCGTGGCGCCGAACGCCTGGTCATTGAGCGACGGACAGGCAAGGCCTACTACACCCAGGATCACTATCGCACGTTCACGCGTGTCAATTGAGGTTACTATGCCGGCCACCCATCCGCTGCGGAAGACGAAATCTCCGTGGGTGCATCTCTTGACGCTCACGTCAGGGCAAACTGCATCCTCAGTCCTCAAGCCGCCGCCTGGTCTCCTTGTGCACGAACTCGATGGAGCGGATTGCGTGACCAAGGCTCGGCTCCTCGCTGCGGCCGCACGGGCGTTTGCCTTTCCCGAGTACTTCGACCCAAACTGGGACGCCTTCGAGGAGTGTCTCTGCGACCTCGAATGGCAACCTGCCGAGGGGTATCTGCTGATCATTCAACAGGCTCATCTGGTTCTAGGGGACAGGCCAACCGAGTGGAACACATTCGTGAGTATTCTCCAATCCGTTGGTAAGCACTGGGGATCCAAGCAGTCCGATCGTCCGGCGCGCCCCTTTCACACCGTCTTTGCGGTGAACCGGGCACGAAAAGCCTCACGCAAGGATTGGCACATCCCAGCCTGGAAGGCTTGGTGACGGGCTCCTGTGCGCGTGCCGGATTTCAGCCAAGAAAGCCGTGCCCTTCTTCCCTCTTTCACCATGCGTCCTTGGCGCAGCGGAACCCGATGCCGCTGGCGCGGTCGGCGGGGAAGCCATAGTCTCGATCAGAGGTCCGGATGTTTCGTGCCGGTTTGAGCCACGATCCGCCGCGGACCACTTTGAGCAGCTGTCCATTCGGTCCTTGCGGATCGGCCAGCGGGGCATTGAGATACGAATAGGGTTCGTACCAATCCTGCACCCATTCAGAGGCATTGCCTGCCATGTCGGAGAGGCCATAGGGGCTGGCGCCCTCGGGAAAGCTACCGACGGGGAGGGTCAGCACTTCGCCTCTGATCCCGCGCTCATGGGAGATGCGCGCACCGTCGCCGGTCACCCAGAAGGCCTTCCATTCCTCTCCGTCCTTAAATTCGATCGTGCGGCCGGCCCAGTAACTGGCACTGTTCGCGTTGGTAAACTCCCAATCGTTGCCCCAAGGATAGCGGCGGCCATCAGTGCCGCGCGCGGCCTTTTCCCATTCCGCCTCGGTGGGAAGCCGTTTGCCGAGCCATCGGCAGTAGGCCACGGCATCATCCCAGCTGACGTTGACGACCGGATGTTGTTCACTTCCAGGGAACGGGACACCGTGGAACCACAATCTGAATTCCAGTTTGTGGTGACTCGGGGCCGGGTGTCCGGTGGCATCCACGAACTGCTTGTAACGGGCGTTGGTGACTTCATGGCGGTCGATGAGCACGGAACTCACGTAGACTCTGCGCTGCGGCCGTTCGTCTTCGAAACTGGCGCCGTCATCCGGGCTGCCCATGAGGAATTCGCCCGCCGGGATCAAGACCATCTCGTCCGGGAGAGCAGAGCCGATAGCCGATGGCGTGTGGCAGAGGGTTAGGAAGAGGAGGGTCCTCGCGGCGAGGGGATTCATCGCCCTTTCCTGATACCGCAGGCTTTTGCCACGGCGTCACGATAGGCCAGCCAGAGGGTCAGGCATTGCTTGACGCAGGCCACAACAGCCTGCTGCTGAGCACGCGTGGTCGCATGGTTCACGACCATGTCATAGGCGTCATGCCGGTGGCCGGCTTCCACAGCCTGATGGGCGCGAATCAGATCCATGCGGTCCGGTGAGAGACCATGGTGCTGGACCAGCGGATGCTTGGCGATGACGGCTTCGATTTCCTCGGATGTCTTCGGTTTCGACGGCTCGGTCAGCTCGGCACGGTCTTTGACGCTGCCTTCGACGAAGACGGTCAAGGCGGCGGCACCGAGCACCCAATGCTTATGGTTGGACATCCGGTCAAGCCAGGCGCGGTAGCGGCGTGCAGCCGGCAGGAGGCGGATGTGCTCGAAGTCGTTTGATCTGAACCCGAGCCCCTCCATCATGGCGAGGAAGAGCGCCGGGTGAGATTTCCCCAGCGAGAGGCCTCCGGTATCTTCCTCGTAGATGTTCTCCGCCAGCATGCGGCGGACCGGGGTCGGCGGATTCTTTCCGTGGATGCGGGCAAGGAACACGGGAAAATCTCTGACATAGACGGCGTATTCTTGCTGAAAATGAATCTTCAGCTGTGCTGGTGTAAGGCGGCCCGTGGCGAAGTGTTCCCACGCCCAGTGGTGCTTGCCGTCCATGATCGTGAGCAGCGCGTGCGTAAAACGGGACCGTGTTGGGCGTGACAGCATCGTCTCTTGCCTTCCGGGCGAGCGCCTCGTTAGAATCCAGCCGCGTGATGCAACATTGAAATGAACCCGCTGACGATTCAGAATCCGGATGACATCCTGACCCTCTTGGCCGACGTGGCCCTGCGCGGGACCGGCTTCACCACGGAATCGCTCCTGGACTATGTCCTGGAGGAAGGGTTTACCGAACCCATCTACCTCAGCGCCAGCGGCGAAGATCCCACAGCATTCTTCAAGGGCCAGCCGAACGCCTGGGCCGTATATCAGGTGCGCGAATGGAAGCGCGTGCTTACGGTGTCCGGCGGTCCCGGCCAAGAGCGGCGCGTCCGTATCACGGAAACGCCGTAACTGCTTGGGAGTGTAGAGGGGAGCCGGAAAAAGTGCAAACGCCTCTGCGATTTGCTCAACAGGGCTAGGGCTTCAGTTTCAGCTTTGGGTGGGGAGAATCCGCCGGGGCTGTCATTGGAGTTCGTTCTCCGGACCCTTCGAACCAGCCTCCAATCAGCACGCCCTCTTCGAAGTAGAGGTAGCGATGCCGAACCACGGACGGACTTTCCCAATCTTCGAAAATCCATTCTTCGCGCCGTAACCCGTCTTTTGTGAAGGAGGTATTGATCGTCTGCGGTCCACCCCAGGACTTCAGGACATGCTCTTTCGTCATGCCGACGATGACGCGGTGCTGTTCGACATGCTGCTGAAAATCCGGGTCCCGGAACTGCGCAATCAGGGGCCAGATGACCGCCATCAGGGCGAATAAGCCGAGTCCTGTATAGATGATGATCCGTACTGGGCGGCGGCGGATAAACGACGGTTCGTCGGGTGACAAGGCGGACGAGGGTGGCTGAGGGTCGGTGGTCATGATGTTGGAGCGAAACCGGCGGATGCTAACAATGGGCACGCGGTAGAGTCAAGGAATGGGCGGTTTTGAGGAATCAATTCCAATATATCCGGGCCGCGCTATACTCATAACCATGTGGAATCCAAGGTGCGGGATCGTCCTTCCTCTCTGCGCCGTGATCAGTCTCTTGGCCGGCTGGCCAGGAGATGTGCCCGAGGTGCGCGCGGCGACCGTCTATACCTATATCGACGAGCACGGGAACCCCGTGTTTACCGACAGGCCGGAGACGATTCCTGAAAAGTATCGCGCGAAAGTCAAAACTCACGAACGGCCTGATACCGACAAACAATCGTCGTCTGGCGTGGCATCAGTGAAAGAGAAGGTCGCAGAACAGCTGAAGGCGTTTGGAGCCAAGATACCCCCGTTTCGGTTCAACCTGAGCAATGCCGGATCCTCCCAGGGCGATATCCTGAATTATGCCGGGCTCACGGCGGCCGTGCTGCTGCTCATCATGTATTTCGCCAAGAAAAGCCCCATGATTCGGCTGCTGGCCCTGGGGCTGCTGATCGTGCTGGCGATCGGAACGCCTGTGCTCATCTATACGAGCGACGGTGGCGCGTTGAACGTCATGAAGCAGAAAGCCATCACGTCCGGTCAAGCGCAACACGATCGAATTCAGCAAATGCCGCAGTAGCTCTCATCCTGCCGACAGCCGGAATCACGACATGGGTCATTCAGCGTATTGAGGCACCGGTATGGGCTTGGCGGACGGTGCTGGCGCGGCCGCTTGTCTGGCGAACTCGGCGGAATAGGGATTCACCATCGGTTCATGGGTGTGCCTCTGGCGGACGGTCACGAGTCGCAGGCTCTGCGCACCGATTTCGACGCGATCGATCAACACGTTCGGAGTCAAGCGGTCAGGAAGGCCTCGCATCGAAAACAATTGATAACTTAACCGCCAGTCCAGCTGTTCTTTCCCTTGCTCTTTGGCAATAAACCGCGCGTCCGGGGAAGGTTCTCCCTTGAACAAAAGCACCCAGATGTTGGAGCGGAAGGCAGGAGCCGCTGGATCGGCCGATGGGCGCAACTCGGGAATCAGCGACGG
>JABMDG010000431.1 GCA_015904045.1 Nitrospira sp. | reverse complement strand
CAGCTCATGCTTACTGATGACTGCGACCGTTCCTAACGCCGCGCCGAGCGGGAGCGATCCCACATCTCCCATGAACACGGAAGCCGGATAGGTGTTGAACCATAGGAACCCCAAACTCGATCCCAGGATTGCCGCAGTGAACACAGCCAGCTCTCCGGCTCCCTCGATATGAGGAATCAAGAGGTATTCAGACATCAGTCGGTGACCCGTCACATAGGCCACCACGGTGTACGCGAGAGCGGCGATCATGATCGGACCGACCGCCAGTCCATCGAGACCGTCGGTGAGGTTCACAGCATTTGAGCTGCCGACGATGACGAGCACCGCGAAGGCCACGTAGAACACGCCGAGGTCCGGCGTAAACGATTTGAAGAAAGGCACGCTGAGCTTCGTGCTGTAACCGGGCAAGAAATACAGAACGATCGCGACAGCTAACGCGACGCAGACTTGCGCCGTGAACTTCTGCCACGCCGTCAATCCTTTCGATCGGGCCTTCACGAATTTGAGATAGTCATCCGCGAATCCAATGGCGAAAAATCCCAGCGTGGCGCCAAGCACCAGCCAAATGATGGGCCGCGAGATGTCGGCCCACAGCAGAGTGGACAGGGTGACAGCGAAGATAATGAGGATTCCACCCATCGTCGGCGTCCCACTTTTGGCCAGATGCCGCTTCGGCCCGTCGTCACGGACCTGTTGCCCCAACTTGATCTCTTGCAACTTCCGGATCACGAACGGCGCCAGGACAAACGCGATCAGAAACGCGGTAACAGCGGCGTAAATAATGCGGAAGCTCTGATAGCGGAACACGTTCAGGAACGAAAATTCCGTATGCAGTGGATAGAGCCAGTTATACAGCATAATCTTATGACAATTTGCGCGGCCCGGCGTTCCTTATGCCAAGCCTGCGCAAAGCCGATTACGATGCCTTCCTTGCCGCACGCTTTGTTCCGTGCAGTGCTTGGACCACTTGTTCCAACTTCATCCCGCGCGATGCCTTCGCCAGGACAACATCTCCCTGTTTCACGACAGCTTTTACGGCGGCGGCGGCGGCCGACGCATCTGGCACCAGAATGATCCTGTCCCGATCGAACCCCGCCCGTTCCGCTCCTTCCGCCAAACTCCTGCCCAACGTGCCACAAGCGATAAGCTGATCGATGCCCTGCTGCGCCACGAAAGCACCGACCTCCCTGTGCAGCGAGGCGGCATCAGCCCCCAGTTCCAACATGTCGCCCAATACGGCGATCTTCTTCCGACCTTCGCCCCGTTGCGTCAGCAACTGGACGGCGGCCTTCATGGACGCCGGATTCGCGTTGTAACAGTCGTTGATAACCGTGACCCCGTGGCTAACGAAGACTTGCGACCGCATCGCCGCAGGCCGAAACCGGGAGAGCCCCTGCGCGATGACCGCTCCAGGAAGACCGAGCACAGCGCCGACCGCCGCGGCCGCCAGAGCATTGCTGATGTTGTGAGCGCCCTGCACGTGAATGCGGACAATGGTGTGGCGCACCTTCCCCGGCAACAATAACCGAAAGATCGAGCCGTTTCGTCCATCGGATTTCACATCCATGGCGCGGACATCGGCCTTTGCAGATAACCCAAAGGACATCAGGCGGCATCGGGCCCTTGCCGCCAGGTAATCGTAGTACAGATCATCCGCATTCAATACCGCCGTGCCTTCGGGTGGGAGCAAGTCGAGCAATTCCGCTTTCGACTGTGCAGACCCCTCCATACTTCCAAAAAATTCCAAATGGTCCGGACCGATATTGGTAATGACGCCGATGGTCGGCCGCGCCATTTCGCAGAGCCTGGTTGTCTGGCCAATCTGATCGACCCCCATCTCAATGACCGCCCCTTCGTGACGCCCATTGAGGTGAAAGAGTGTCTGTGTCACTCCGATACGATTATTGAGATTCCCCTCCGTCTTGAGAATCTTCCAACGATGGGCCATCACGCTCGCGACCATTTCTTTCGTGGTCGTCTTGCCATTGCTTCCCGTCACCGCCACGACCGGAATATCGAACCGGCTCCGATGGTGAGTCGCAAGCTGTTGGTACGCGAACAACGGATCGCGGACACCCAGGATAAACGGCACGGTCCGCTTCGACGCCGGTTTGACGGCGAGCGACCCCACGGGATACGCATCGTGGACGATCGCGCCCACGGCTCCCCGCGACAACGCTGCCCCGACGAAGTCATGTCCGTCGAAGCGATCACCCTTTATCGCCAAGAACAGATCCCCTGGGCGAATCGACCGGCTATCGATACTGATCCATCGGATCGGCAACTTCATCCAGCCAGACGTCTCGCCGGCCAAAACCTTGGTGCTGATCACTTCCCTCAACTCTTCGACGGTAAATAGCGGCATGGGAATCCCCTGTTACGCCCCGCGGACACTGACCACGTTACGCACGAGGCCTACACCGTACGATGGCTTCACGCGCCACCTCTCGGTCGTCGAAATGGAACTTCTCCTTCCCGATGATCTGATAATCTTCGTGGCCCTTACCGGCAATCAACACCATGTCGCCGGCACGCGCCTCCCGCACCGCCGCTTCGATCGCCTCCCGCCGATCCGCCACTTTCCGATACTGGACGAGCGGCCGCTCTTTCAGCGCCTCAGCCACGCCGACTTCCACTTCTTGCAAGATGGAGTGCGGGTCCTCCGTTCTTGGATTGTCCGATGTCAAGACAACGACATCACTGTACCGCACGGCAGCCTTTCCCATCTTCGGCCGCTTCCCACGGTCACGGTCGCCGCCGCAGCCAAAGACCGTAATGAGACGTCCGGTTTTCAACGCCTGTGCAGCCGTCAGCAGCCGGATCAGCGCGTCTTCCGTATGGGCGTAATCGACGACCACAGTGAATGCCTGCCCCGCTGTCACGCGCTCGAATCGTCCCGGCACATTGGTCACCAGTCCCACCGCTTCACGCACCTGATCCGGCGTCGCCCCTTCATGGAGCGCAACTCCGATAGCGGACAACAGGTTGTACACGTTGTGCTCACCCACCAGATGGCTCTCGACCGGAAAGGACCCGGCAGGGGTCGCCGCGGTAAAGGTCGTTCCCCCGAGCGACAGACGCACCTGTTCAGCCCGAAGATCCGCTTGGGCTTTCAGCGCATAGGTCCAAACCGGAACGGGACACAATGCTTTGATGCGCTGCCCCGCCGGATCATCCACGTTCAGAATGGCGCGCTTGCGAGGCTTGTGCGTGCCGGTCAATCCCGTGAAGAGCCGCACCTTCGCTTGGAAGTACTCTTCCATGGTCTTATGAAAATCGAGATGATCCTGCGTCAAATTAGAAAAGACCGCGACGTCGTATTCGCACCCGGCGGTGCGGTCCTGAGCCAGCGCATGGGAGGAGACCTCCATGACGGCGGCGGTACAGCCGCCTGCCACCATCTTGGCCAGTAATTGTTGCAACTCGAGCGCGCCCGGCGTCGTGTGCGAGGCCGGAACGGTCTCGGCGCCGATCTGATAGGCCACCGTCCCGATCAGCCCGACCCGTCGGCCCAACGCTTCCAATAAGGCTTTGCACACATAGGAGGTCGTCGTCTTCCCGTTCGTCCCCGTCACACCGATCATGCGAATCTGCGACGAGGGCTCTCCATAGAATCGGCTACCCAGAAGGCCCAGCGCCTTGCGGGAGTCCGCCACTCGAACAAACGG
>JABMDG010000430.1 GCA_015904045.1 Nitrospira sp. | reverse complement strand
CGCCCCCGCCAGCGGGGGACAAGGGAACATAACTCCCCATACCCCTCACGCCTTCCGTCTGACCGTTCACCGTCATCTCTTCATGCTCTTGTGCAAGTACGGGGTTGGAGTTTATCATGGCGCCCGCGAACGATTGACCCCTCTTTAAGATGGAGCACGGACTATGAAACCAGACCAGACCAGGCCCTCAGCAGCGACTCGAATCGAGCGGGATACGATGGGCGAATTGGCCGTTCCCGCCGACGCCTATTATGGGGTGCAGACGGCGCGCGCGATCGAGAATTTTCCCATTAGTCCGTTGCGCATGCCTCGCTCCGTGATTCGGGCGATGGGCATGATCAAACGGGCGGCCGCGACCGTGAATCATTCACTGGGGTTGTTGGAGAAGAAGCCGGCCGAGGCGATCAAGCAGGCGGCGACCGAAGTGGTCGAGGGGAAGCTGGACGCGGAGTTCCCGGTCGATATTTTTCAGACGGGATCGGGCACGTCCACAAACATGAACGCGAACGAGGTTATCTCCAACCGGGCAACCGAGTTGATCGGCGGCGCGCGCGGCAGCAAGCTGGTGCACCCCAACGATCATGTGAATCTCGGCCAATCGAGCAACGACGTAATTCCCACCGCCATTCACATCGCCGCCTCCGAGACGATGCAGCAACAGCTCCTGCCGGCCTTGACCCGTTTGCGCAAGGCGTTGGATCGCAAGGCCAAGGAATTTGACAAGGTCGTCAAGATCGGGCGCACGCATTTACAAGATGCCACGCCGGTACGGCTGGGACAGGAATTCGGCGGCTATGCCCGCCAGATTGAGCTGGGCATTCAGCGGGTGAAGCGAGCGCAGGAAGCCTTGAGCGAAGTGGCCCTTGGTGGAACCGCCGTCGGCACAGGCCTGAATTGCCATCCGGAATTTTCAGCGAAGGTCATGGCGATCATTTCGAAAGAGACCGGCTGTGTCTTCAAGGAGGCCGAGAATCACTTCGAGGCGCAGTCCGCCCAGGATGCGCTCGTCGAAGCGAGCGGGGCAGTGCGCATCGTCGCGGTGAGTTTGATGAAGATCGCCAACGATATCCGATGGCTGGGGTCAGGACCCCGCTGCGGGCTGGGCGAAATCAACTTGCCGGAAACGCAGCCTGGCTCCTCCATTATGCCGGGAAAGGTCAATCCGGTCATAGCCGAGTCCGTCACGATGGTCTGCGCGCAGGTCATCGGCAACGATGTGACGGTCACGGTGGGCGGGCAGGCGGCCAACTTTGAATTGATTGTTATGCTCCCGGTCATGGCCTACAACCTTCTCCAGTCCATAGAGCTCTTGGCGACGGCTTCCAGTAATTTCGCCGCGAAGTGCATCGAGGGCATCAAAGCCAACGAAGAGCGATGCAAGAGTCTGATCGAAGAGAGCCTCGCCATGTGCACGGCCTTGGCACCGGAGATCGGTTATGAAGCGGCGGCAAAACTGGCAAAGGAGGCCTACAAGTCCGGCAAGACCGTCCGGCAGGTGGCGAAAGACCAAAAGGTGTTACCCGAAAAGCGTCTGACCGAACTCCT
>JABMDG010000043.1:6595-8455 GCA_015904045.1 Nitrospira sp. | reverse complement strand
CGTCCCCGATCATGTGCTCGTGGACATCACCCCCGGCGCCGTGAAGCCGGCAGATGTGATCAACCGTGTCAACCAGGCAGCCTCCTCATGGCAATGTAAGGTCGAGTTCATCGAAGGATGTATTTCGGCCACCATGCCAACGGCTTCAGCCACCCCACACCAGCATCAGTAGCGGGTGGTGGCTGATGGCCATTCGCTATCAGCTCTGCTCTGGAGAGAAGTAGCGCCACACTCGCAGCATATCGAGGGTCAAACTCGCGCCGTAGGTCGGGCCGAAGTCTCTCGTGGCAATGTTACCCAGACTGTCGTTCCACGTTTCGAACCGCAGCGGCCCGGTGGAGGCGGCCAACGACCAGGCAAACTGCTTTTGGCTGTCCCCCCGTGGATTAACGAAGATTCCGGAATCCCACATCAAGGCAAACTCAATTTCCCAGGTCGGGATCGTTTCGCCATTGGCGGTTCTCCGGTATTGGCCGAAGGCGATGGAGGGCTGCACCAGCCCGGCGGTGCTCCGCACGGAGCGGAGCGTAGCGCCGTTGTCCTGATAGCTGATCCGGCCCAAGACTGATGCCCGCAAACTGATATCACCCCACCTGTCACTACAATAGAGCGTCGGCGAAACTTGTAGCCGCCGGAGGCCGGCGCGCAGAAACCCCTGTTGGTAGATGGTGCCGACCGAAAACCCACCGCCCACAAACATCACTTTTGGCTGAAACAGCGGAAACCACCGTGTCACGGACCCATCGATCATCACATCCGTCTCTTTCCGGGGATCGACGGAGGGCACCGGCGGCAGATGACGGAGCTGATGTACGACCTTATTCTGGAAAAATTGGCTCGGTTCATCGCTGGTCGGGCTGATCCCGGCGGTCAGATTGGTACTCCAGTCTTTCCAGTCCCCACCCCAATGTTGCGTCCAGCTGAGCGTGATGAGGTTGAAACCCAGGGTGTTCGCCACGGTCGAGTCATATTTGGCCCCATTGCCGTCGATCGGCGTAAACCGATTGAGCGTGAGCCCCGTGGTTACCGTGGAGTACTGATCGGGAAAGGCTGTGCTGCCCCAATGCACCGACGGCGCGGGACTCTCACTCCAGGCCGGGGAAGAAACCAGCCCAATGAACAGAACGACCGCGAGGATCCGTACGACTCCCCTGGCCATCCACTGACGGCTTGTTGTTCGGGTATCACGCCTGCCGCCAGATAGTCCCCGATGTATCATGTAGAGATTCCCATCGATACCACACCTGCGAATGAGGGCATTCTACAATACACGACCGGATGTGGCGACGGAATTATCGAGGATGCACATCGAGCAGAATCGCCCACGCGGAGCAATCGGAGACAATTTCTCCTGGCTACCAGAGTCTTCCTTGAAAGACTCCACTACACTTAATTTGCGTACGCCCTCAATACGTGCTGCCACTCTTGAAAGACGATCACTTACGGACAGTTGAGCAACCACACATTGTCGCATCACGGCGGTGGGACGCGGAGAGTCAATTCCAACCCCTTTCCAAGTCAAGAGTCATGGTGGAGGTGTCAACCAGTGAGTAGTTTGGGAGAGAAGGATCAGGCCCCAGGCCTCGCAGCGGATCCGCTAGGACCCGGCCGTCATAAACGCGAACACAATGACCGCGGCAATGAGAATCGCGATGGGGATTAACAATTCCAGTGGATTGTCGCCGAACATTCCCGCCATTGTCGTCCTCCTTGGAGCTTACAGGCCGGCATTCTCTGGCTTCACTATCTGGCCCATCGTCCGATCGCGTCCCGTGCGATTCTAACACGCAGTCGTCAATGCGTGTTCGGACGCACGCATTAAAGAGTGCCCTCCCCGTCACGTCACTTGTCATGTCTGAT
>JABMDG010000043.1:0-6495 GCA_015904045.1 Nitrospira sp. | reverse complement strand
TTCTGAAGCTCATCGACGTTTTTCTGCATCTGGATCAAGGAGCTCCCGATCTGGGTGACGGAATCTTTGAGTCCGAACATCCCCTGGGCTGAGGCCACGTGGAGGGACACCCCTCCAAGGCCGAATCCGAGCAAGAATGCAGGAATCGCGATGATGGCTATCGAGCGCATGGCAGTCATGGAAGCCTCCTTAGTAAAGATGGGGTCTCTCTCATCACTCACGACACCTGTCCAGCTGTTGACTCATGGAATAGTCCCGAGCCATGACACGGCACCTCCTTGATAGACTCAGGGAGGGAATAGATCCGCCGTTTGCTTTTGGCGGGCGAGGCACTGACCCCGTGCAGCTCCGTGAAACGGGAGCGGGGCGTCGACTTGTAGGCTGCGCTAAAAGATTCCGGCTTGCTTTTGGAGCCAGCGGACGTATTGCACGATCTGATCGACGTCATCCGGTTTTACGGCGTCGATCTTCGGCATGTCGCCGAACTGCCAATGGTGCGATTTGACGCCGTTGGCGGCGGCCCGCTGGAAGGCGGCATCGCCATGGTGATTGGGCTCATAGACTTTGTGTACGAGCGGCGGACCTTGCTTGGTTCCGACGCCTCCGGGACCGTGACAGGCTGAGCAATTGGTAGTGAACTTCTGTTCTCCGTCGCGCAGCTCGGCTGGAGCCGGACTGGCCGCTCCTTGCGGCGGAGGCGGCTCGGTTTGGCTGCATGCCGGTGCGGCACTAAGCACCAGTGCGATGAAACTGACCCCAAGCATCCGTGGCATCTTCATAGTTGTGCTCATCTGGTTTGTCCGGTTTGTTTCGTTGGTTTCGGTCATCTGGTTTCTGTTATTTTTCTGGTTACCCTGATTCAACCAGAGAAACCAAACAAACGAAAGAAACCCTTTCGCATTTTTACGATACCGCATACGGGATCGGATCCTCAACTCCCGCGTCGGCAAATCCCTGTTTGCGAATGAGGCAGCTGTCGCACAGCCCGCAGGCCACGGCTCCGACTGGATCATAACAACTGTGTGTCAGGTGAATCGGCGCATTCAGCGTCAGACCCAGGCGAACGATGTCCGCTTTGGTCAGCGATAACAGCGGCGTTCGCACCTCGATCCGTCTTCCCTCGGCGCCGGCTTTCGTCCCGGCCTGTACCGCGGCCTCGAATGCCCGGAGAAACTCGGGGCGACAGTCGGGATAGCCTGAATAGTCCACCACGTTCGCGCCGAAGTAGATCACCGACGCCCCCAGCACTTCCGCATGGGCTGCGGCGAGCGACAGAAAGATCAAGTTTCTTCCCGGCACATAGGTGATGGGGATGCCCTGACCTCGGTCTTGTTCGGTGCGATTTTTGGGAACAGGGAGATCATCGGTCAGCGCCGACCCGCCGATTGCCCGTAAGTCGACCTCGATTACGAGATGCGCCCGCGCTCCCAAGGCCGCCGCCACGTGACCGGCACGTTCGATCTCTACTGCGTGCCGCTGCCGATAGGCAAGGGTCAATAGATAGATCTGATAGCCGTCTCGCTGTGCCACCGCCGCAGCCACGGTGGAATCCAGCCCGCCGCTGGCAAGAATGACCGCCCGTTGGCGTCTGTGCTCGTTCACAGCGGCGAATCTGTCCCACGTTCCCTGCCGAAGCAGCGTGAGGACGCACCTCGCGTCCGGCACGACGGCACGGAACAATCTGTTGATGAAGCGGTGAACAGCAGAGCGCTGCGCTGCCGGAACGGCTAAAGATTAATCGCGGTCTTCTTCTCGCTCGATTTTCTCCAACAGCTCTTCGCGTGACTGGCACTCCACGCACAGTTTGGCAAACGGCACGGCTTGCAGCCGTTTTTCACTGATTTCTATTCCGCAGTCGGCACAGATCCCGTAGGTGCCTTCGTGCAGACGGGTGATCGCTTCATCGATGGACTGCCGGCGGCGGTTGCGCATCTCCATCAACGAGATGCCGAGCTCCCGCTCAAGATCCATCAACGCCTGATCGCCGACGTCGCGCGCCGACTCTAAACGCCGCTGCTGATCCTCCGTCAGCGACTGTCCTAAGCTCTCTTCGATTTCCTTGATAATCGCCTGCCGCTTCTCCAGCAGCATCTTATGAAGTATTGCCTGACGCCGCTCCCGTGCTTCCCGCTCCTTGGCCGTCTCCTTCACGCTGTGACAAGATAGCCGTCCAACCTTTTCGGCGCGGCGTGCCCGTCCTTGGCCGTCTTGGCAATGTCGAAGGGCTACTGTGGAAGTCTGATGGGTGAGACGGGACAAATCAAGCCGCAGGTAGGTCCGGCTCGTCGATACTATCCGGCTAAAAAATTCCGGCTTGCTTTTGGAGCCAGCGGACGTATTTCACGATTTGATCGACATCACTCGGCGTCACACCCGGGATTTTCGGCATGTTGCCGAACTCCCAATGATGCGATTGGACACCGTTGGCGGCGGCCCGCTGGAACGCGGCATCGCCGTGATGATTGGGCTCATAAATCTTGTGGACGAGCGGCGGCCCTTGTTTGGTCCCCATGCCGCCCACTCCGTGACACGCAGAACAATTGGCCGTGAACTTCTGCTCCCCGCCTTGCAGGTCAGCCGGTACGGCCACCGCCTGGCTTTGCGGCTGGGACTCGCCCTGACTACACGCCGGAGCGGCTCCCAGCGCAAGCCCAAGCACACTCATCCACACCGCCTGTGAGACCTTCATGGGTAGGTTCATGTCTTCATCCCGTTCGTCAGGTTTGTTTCAATGGCCACGCGGCTCGCCGGCTCAGAGTACCGCATAGGGAACCGGATCTACAACTCCTGCCTCACAAAATCCTTGCTTCCGGATCAGGCAACTATCGCATTGTCCGCACGCCAATGCGCCGATGGGATCGTAGCAACTGTGGGTGAGGTGAAACGGGACATTCAGCGTCACGCCAAGCCTGATGATCTCGGCCTTGGTCATCCTGATGAGGGGTGCCCGCACTTCCATCCCCTTCCCCTCCGCTCCTGCCTTCGTCCCGATCCGCACCACTGCTTCAACCGCTCGGATGAATTCCGGACTGCAATCCGGATAGCCGGAATAATCCAGTACATTGGCACCAAAATAAATCACGGACGCATTCAGCACTTCCGCGTAGGCCGCCGCCAGCGATAAGAAGATCAGATTTCTTCCCGGAACATAGGTGACGGGTATCCCGCGCCCCCGATCGAATTCCGTCCGATTCTTGGGAACAGGGAAATCACCTGTGAGTGCCGATCCCCCGATTGCCTGAAGATTGGCATCGACGATGAGATGCCGCCGGGCGCCCAGCGCCGCCGCAACCTGGCCAGCCCGTTCCACTTCGACGGCATGCCGCTGGCGATAGGCCACGGTCAGCAGGTACAGGTCATAGCCGTCACGCTGGGCCACTGCGGCGGTGACGGTGGAATCGAGCCCCCCGCTGGCCAGCACGACAGCCGGTTGAGACACTCCTGCGCTCATGGCACTACCAGTGACGGGTGGCTCCTCTTCAACCGATTGAATGACCTATGACCCGGTTGTCCATGATCGGCAATAGGACGTGGTGATGGGGGGAGGAGGTGTGCGTCGAGCGCACGTCGAGGGGACGCGGAACAACGCCTAATCGCGGTCTTCTTCCCGCTCAATTTTCTCGAGCAACTCTTCTTTGGATTGGCACTCGACGCAGAGTTTGGCAAACGGAACGGCTTGCAGGCGCTTCTCGCTGATCTCGACTCCGCATTCGGCACACATGCCGTACGTCCCTTCATGCAGCCGCATCAAGGCTTCATCGATCGACTGCCGGCGGCGGTTGCGCATCTCCATCAACGAGATCCCGAGTTCACGTTCCAGATCCATCAAGGCCTGGTCGCCGACATCACGCGCCGACTCCAGCCGCCGCTGCTGATCCTCCGTCAGCGACTGTCCCAAGCTCTCTTCGATTTCCTTGATGATTTCTTGCCGTTTGCCCAAGAGCATCCGGTGGAGCACTTCCTGCCGGCGCTCTCTGGCCTCTCGCTCCTTCGCCGTTTCCTTGGGTCGAACCGGTTCGGCCACCACGGGGGCGGCGGCTCGCTTTGCGGGCGCCGTGGCCACCACGGGGGCAACCTTCTTGTGAGCGGTCCGCACTGGCTTGGACTTATTCACTGATTTTTTCTTCGCTTGCGGCTTCGTCGCCATAACGATTTCACTCTCTTAGACAAGCCCACGACGGGAAAAAAGTGCGGCATCTATAACACGGCATCTCTTGTTTGACAAGGGGTGACGGACTACGGGTAGAGAATGGTGGAATGAACCTCATAGCAGGCCAGCTTGTCACGGCCGTTCAGACTTTTGAGCTCCACAAGGAAATCGAGGCCGACGATCTCCCCGCCGAGTTGGCGAACGAGACTGACCGTCGCCTCCGCGGTGCCTCCCGTGGCCAACAGATCGTCCACGATCAACACCCGCTCATCCATCCCGATCGCATCGCGATGGATGGCCAGGGAATTCGAGCCGTACTCCAAACTGTATTTGACTTCATAACAATCCGCCGGCAGTTTTCCGGGTTTACGAACAGGAACGAACCCGGCTCCGAGGCGTGCCGCCAGAATCCCGGCGAAGATGAACCCGCGGGATTCGATGCCCACCACTTTCGCGATCTGCTGCGGTCGGTATCGACTGGCCAATTCATCGGCCAGGCTTCGGATCGCGTCGGCGTTTTTCAGCAGTGTCGTGATGTCGTAGAAGAGAATGCCGGGCTTGGGAAAGTCCGGGACTTCGCGGATGAGTGATCGGTAGTCGATGGCGGCCACGGAGTTAGAGCAAATCTGCCTGCGTCATGGTTTTCCGCTCGATGGTGTTCCGAAGCCGAACCAGCGCTGTCACTTCGATCTGCCGCACCCGTTCGCGGGTCAATCCCATCTCGCGGCCGATTTCTTCCAGCGTCTTCGCTTCGTCACCATTGAGCCCAAACCGCGACACAATAACAGTTTGTTCTTTCTCAGGCAACTCCTTTACCCAGGCGATCAGTTCAGCACGGCGTCGCACTCCATCGGCCGTCTCGTCAGGCAACAGGCCGGCAGGATCTTCGATCACGTCGCGGAGGAACGTATCGGTCCGGTCGTTGATCGGACTGTCGAGCGAACAGGTCGTCCGGACCAGTTGCTTGAGGTCCACGACCTCCGCTTCCGAAGTTTTCATCTTCACGGCTACTTCTCGCGCGAGCGGCTCACGCCCGAGTTCCTGCACTAACTGTTCGACCTTGCCGAGATAGCGGTTCAATCGCTCCACGACATGCACGGGCAGGCGCACCAGCTTCCCTTGATTGATGATGCCCCGCTCGATGTATTGCCTGATCCACCAGGACGCATAGGTGCTGAACCGGAATCCGCGCTTGTAATTGAATTTTTCGACGGCTTTGATCAGCCCGAGATTGCCTTCTTCGACGATATCGGAAAAGGGAAACCCCCGATGCATATACCGCTTGCCGATGCTGATGACGAGACGTAAATTGGACTCGATCATCTGCTGGCGTGCCTGCTCGTCACCCGCCATGACCCGCTTGCCCAGTTGCTGTTCCTGTTTGAACGTCAGCAGCGTTGAGCGGCGGACTTCCCGCAGATAGCTTTTCAGCGTATCCAGTCCCTCGGAACGACCGGATTCCTTCTCGGCAGGGTCGGAGACGTGTTCAACAACGGCCTCGTCATGGTCATCGACGGTTCGTCGTCGCACATCATTCACTGCCAGCTGTGCCCCACGTGGTCGCCCCATTCGCAATCGCTCCCCCTTGACCCCGCGCTAGTACCAGATCGTGAGCCCAGAAAACCGTCCGGTCGCCGGCTTCCACTCAGCCTCGACGCCCGTCACATGAGCGCCAGGCGGACCAATCTTCAATTCCCGCAACAGCGCCTCAATCGCCGGCCGTCCCCCTTCGACATCCAGCTCCACCCGGCCGTCATCAAGATTTCTTACCCCGCCCAAAAGCCCGTGGCGAGCCCCCACACGGACGCAAAAAGCCCGGTACCCGACACCTTGCACACGGCCCCTCACGACGATGTGCGCACGAACCGACGTCTCGCCTCCCGACTCAGTCATCTGCTTCGCTGTGATCGTGACCAGGCATTGGCTTCTGCGGCCTCGCACGTTCACCGGATATTCTCACACCTCTCCAGAAGCGTCACGTCTTTTGCAATTCCTGGCGGCATTGAGAAGAGAATTACCTAGGTCAGGCGGCCACTGCACAACACGACAGGCTTGAGCCATGGAAGAAAGCGCGTGATGAGTTGAGGGTTCTATCCGCCGGCATCAATGAAGAGAGGCTACGCCTGATGAACCGGCGCGACAAGCAAGCTTGGTTGAATTGTAGAGGTGAAATCACTGGCGGTGTCTATCCGGCGCCTCAATACGATACTACGATACAGAGGCGCCGGGTCGCACGAAGTGCGGTGTGGTCGGGGCGAGAGGATTTGAACCTCCGACCCCTGCGTCCCGAACGCAGTGCGCTACCGGGCTGCGCTACGCCCCGACGAGAGCGTGAGAAACAACAT
>JABMDG010000429.1 GCA_015904045.1 Nitrospira sp. | reverse complement strand
GCCGTCGATCAGCCATGGGTCGCCATGAATGTCTCGGCACGGTGGATGACCAAGCGGTGGCCCCTGAGTTCTTTTGCTGCGGTTCTCGATCGATTGCACCGAGAAGGGCGTGGTCCGGTCGTGGTGATCGGGAGCGCCGAGGATCGGAGCGATGTGGAGGCGTTGCGGGCCGTGACGACCACTCCGTTCATTGATCTGGCCGGCCCAGTTCCGCTGGGATGTCTTCCCGCGCTGCTGTCGAAGGCCGCGGCGCTAATCACGAACGATTCGGGGCCGATGCATATCGCTGCTGCGGTAGGTGTTCCGGTTGTCGCCCTGTTCGGGCCGACCAGCGAGGTCCGGACCGGTCCGTATGGAGCCGGGCACCGTGTGCTGACCAGTTCAGTCCCGTGTCGTCCTTGTTTCAGCCGTGTTTGCCGGCATACTCCTGAGTTAGAGTGTCTCCGTTCTCTCACACCCGACGAAGTGGCCGAGGCTGTGCGGCATCTGTTGACGGCACACGCCATCTCATCATGAATGTCTTGATCGTGAGACCGGATGGCATCGGCGACCTTGTTCTCTCGCTTCCGGTGGCGTCCCAGCTCAGGCAATTGGTTCCCGGTGCAAAGATCGGATTTCTGACCAGTCCGATCACCGCCCCCATTCTCGAACATCATCCGGACGTCGACTATGTTCGAACGGTTCGCTTGACTGATCCGCTGAGGAATCTGTGCGCCGCCTTTGCCGGTGGAGTGGGTGCCGCGATCTTTCTCAAACCGTTTCGCCGTCTCATGTGGGCGGCATTCTTGGCGCGGGTGCCGATTCGCGTGGCGACCGGATTTCGCTGGTACAGCATACTGGCCAACCGGCGGGTGTTCGAGCATCGTAGCGATTTCATGCGGCACGAGTCCGACTACAATGTGGAGATGCTGAAAGGGCTTGGGCTGAATCCACGTGCCGTGACCAAGCCCACGCTGCGTGTGACCGAAGAAGAACGGATGGCCGGAGAGCGCCGTTGGCTCGGCGTGCCTCACCCGCGTGTCGTGATTCATCCCGGTGGACGCTCCGCGCGGCGTTGGCGGCCTGAACATTTCCGTGATCTTGCGTTTCAGTTGGCGCAAACCGGGTACGGTGTTGTTCTGACCGGCAACGACAGCGAGCGAATCGAGTTTGAACGACACACATTATCCACTACGGTCGTCCCGGTAGGGATCATCAATCTCATGGGGCGCCTGTCGGTTCGAGAGTTGATGGCGGTGATCGCAAATGCTCACGTTGTCGTATCCGGTGCAACAGGGCCGGCGCATCTGGGCGCGGCTGTCGGCACTCCGGTGGTCAGCCTGTTTGATCCTCGGAAGAATAATCTGCCGGTTCGGTGGAAGCCTATGGGAAACGGGCTGGTACTGCGCCCCGATGTCCCCACCTGTGATAAATGTATCGGCGACGTATGTCCCTATTGGGATTGTCTTGACCGCTTGACCGTCGGTCATGTCGCGACAGCGGTGGGACATGTGGCCAGGGTTCCTGCTCCATTGGCAGTGCTTCATATTTAGCGTACGTTTCTCGACCCTCGGGCCGAGAT
>JABMDG010000428.1 GCA_015904045.1 Nitrospira sp. | reverse complement strand
CCATTGGTTCAAGGACCGGTCCATGCCTTTCCCGTCATCGTGCTGGCATTCGGGTTATTTTTCGGCTGGTATCTCTCCAGCAGCCGTCTCATTCTGTCACTCATCGTGTTGGTCATGGCCGACCGTAGCCTCATCTTATCTTCGCCGGCAGCTCCTGAATCGCCTGGCTACGTTACGTTTTCTGTTGCTGCGCTACTGGTGCCGCTGAATCTCATGGCCTTTTCCATCATCAAGGAAGAGGCCATGGCCACCTGGCGCGGGGTTCTGCGTCTGGCGCCGGTCCTGATCCAACCGTTTCTGGTGTGGTGGCTCTTTCAGCCGGAGCAGGCCGGTATCGCGCATTCGTTACAGCAGCCTTTGATCCCGATCGTGCGAGGCAGCTGGACGACGATTCCTCAATTGGCGCTCCTGGCCTATGCCGGCGCAGTGCTCCTGATCGGCATACGTTTTATCTTACGGAACGACCCACTCGACAGCGGGATGTTCTGGGCCGTGGTTGCGTCGTTCGTCGCCTTCCAAGGATTTCACCACGGCTGGTCGCCGACCGGTTTTTTCGCGGCAGCCGGCCTCATTCTCTTTGTGACACTCATGCAAGCGTCCCATCAACAGATCTATCGCGATGATTTGACGGGGGTTCCGGGAAAGTTGGCGTACGATGAAGCGGTGGCCGGCCTTGGGAAAAAATACGTGCTGGCTGTGGTGGGGATCGACCAATTGAAACAATATGGAAATCAGCACGGCAAGCCGGTGAGCGAGCAAGTGCTGTGTCTGGTGGCGCCGAAAATCGTGGCGGCGGCCGGCGCCGGCAAGGTGTATCGGCTGGCAGGGGAGGAGTTTACTATCTTGTTTCCAAGGAAAGCGGCAACGGAAACATTGGTCGATCTTGGAGCAATTCGCAAGGCGGTGGAGGAGACCGCGCTCTATTTACGCGGCCGCGATGTGGTCCGGGAAGGCGTGAGCACGAAATCCACGGATCAGGCGCTTGCAGTCACCGTGAGCATCGGCCTCGCGGAAGCGGGGGGGGCCAAATCGTCGCTCGAGCTGGTCACAAAGTCCGCCTATCGGGCACTCTATGAGGCCAAAGCGGAAGGAGGAAATCGCGTGAAGCGAGGGGCGATTTCAGCCGATGTCCGGAAAGCAACTCCCGCTGGATCAGGGCATATCGTCGCGTATAGCGAATACGAACAGTGACCGCACGTTACAACAATTTCTCGATAGACTCCGCCGGTCTGGCCAGCATGGCCTGCTCGCCTTTTTCCACAATCGGCCGTTGAATCAAATCCGGGTGTTTCACCATCAGGTCGAGTAACTCGTCGTCCGATAAGGACTTCTTCGCCAGCCCCAATTCCTTGTAGAGATCTTCCTTCGTGCGCAGCACGTCTTTGGGAGACAGCCCGGCCTTTTTCAAAAGACTTTTCAGCTGCCCTTTGGTGAAGGGCTGCTCATAATAGTTGACTGCTTTGAATGGTTTTCCACTCTCCTTCAACAGCCGTACTGCCTCGCGGCAGGTCGAACAGGTGGGTTTCTGATAGATCGTAATGTCAGCCATAGAGACTCCTTGGTGAGCGGTCTGCCTTGACGATTTTTTTCACGCTGTGCTAGGTCTTATAGTCATGTCTCTTCGAGGGGTCGGTGTATGCCGTTAGCGGGAACAAGCTCGTCCGGTCAGTATTCTTGCGCCACTGCGTCCCAGCATACGCTGAAAGATCTCCGTATCAAGCG
>JABMDG010000427.1 GCA_015904045.1 Nitrospira sp. | reverse complement strand
TGAAGACGATGGAAGAGAGGAGACTGCTCAATCTTCCAGTAAAACAGAATGGAAGGGTTGCCTACTCCGTGACGCGACATGATCTCCTGCGAGCCTGGATTGGCCTCGGCACTTTGGGCGAAGATTGACAAGAGTCGCCTCCGCTATGGGCGACGGTCAATCGAAAGCGAAGCGCTGTGTGCCTCTTTGGGGCGCGAGGACTTAGAATAGGGCGTAGCAAAGTGGAGTGGAAGCCCGCCGCCAGACCAACCACAGAGGGGTCGTTCGCGGATCCTGGTGAATATCAAAAATCCGGGGGGCTAGCCGACTCAGGGTGAAACTGGGGGCACCATGCGGTTATTCGCCGATTTACCATGCCCGCATCGGCCAAGGATTTGAGCTTCCCCTCGTTACAGGATGACTTCGCAGGGTTGCAGAAAGACTTTGAGCGGGATTTCAAGGCCTCGGTACCCGCGCACATGCTTGGCATGGATCTCTTTCACGGCGTTCACCACCTGTGTCATGTGAATGTGATCATCTTCGAGCGCGACCATGAACAGCGTATTGCGATCGATCGCGCCACCGGTTCCGGAGACCGTCCCGGTCTGACCACTGCCTCCCACACCCTTGATCATCGTATAGCCCTTGATCCCCAGGTTCTGAAACAGGGCGAGGACCTCCTCTTCAAGTTTCTCTCCACTGACAATATGCAGCATCTTCATGATCGTGCTCCCGGACCGCTGTGCCGTTGGCCGGCTGGTCCTTGATAGGGTGGTCTTCCTGCCAGATTATTGTGTTCGGCCACTTTCTGACACCGCATGCCTTGCTCAAACGACGAGGCAGAAATCGGGGTCAGCGTCAGATGTCCGGGGGATGAAGTCAGGCCCCGATGTGAGTGCCTTCGTCTTTCTGTGAAACATACCGATTACGGAAGATAGCCCAAGACATCCTCTTCACGAACGAGCACCAACGCTTCATCGTTGCCCTCCACGTCTCTGGCAGCGTGTTTTTCGTACAGGATACGTTCGCCCGGCTTGAGGGTGGTCTTCACAAAGGTCTTCTTCTTGACCTTTTCCTTCGAATCCTTGTCCTCGACAAAGCGGCCAGCCCCCACGGCAAGGACCTCTCCTTCCTGCGGTTTCTCTTGCGCGCTGTCCGGGATGATAATGCCGCCGGCGCTCTTCTCGCTCGGTTCGCCCGTCCGGATCAAGACCCAATCGTGCAATGGTTGTAATTTCATCGACATCTGTCCTTTCATTCACGCGTGGAGTGTACCAGCGGTGTCTACAAGACACATCAGAACGCTATGCCGACACGCGGCATCAGCTTAGCACGTCTGTCCTAGGAGGAACAAAACCATGGTCTTGAGTGTGTCTTAGACCGGGTTCTGTGTTCACGCACGGCTCCCGCGTACACATGGAGTCGGCTCTCCTCACCTGCTACCCGCCGCCCCTTGCCTCATGCCTCTGGCCGATGTTCCGTCATCGGCTATCAGCTCTTCAGGGGCCCGATCACTCGTGGTCCCTTACGCCTCCTGTTCGCGCACAAACTGCCGCGCGCGACGCAGGTCGTCGTGCCTGCACAGCTTCAGCTCCAGCAGCAGATGCTCCAACGCCGCAACCCGCGCCGTCACCTCCGGCAGCACAATATCGATCCGCTCCGTCAACTCCTCCAACCGGAGGCTGAGTCCGGATTCCGTACTGTTCTTCGCCGTAGCCTTCGTCGCGCGCCCGCGGGGTCGGCGTCGTC
>JABMDG010000426.1 GCA_015904045.1 Nitrospira sp. | reverse complement strand
TAGCCAAGAGGTGCAACTATGAGCGAAACCGAAGTCAAAACCAATCCCCAGGGCGATCCGATCACCAGCGTGGCGGCGCCACCGAGCGCGGCCAAGAAAGATCCGCACGCCGAGGCCAAGAGACAAAGGGTGGTGACGCCCGAATACATGTTTCTCGAAGCGCCGCGGACCAAGGAATTCATAACCGGCAGCGAGGCAGCGAAAGAAGCTGTCCGCCGCTCGAACGTGGATTTGGCCATTGCCTACCCGATCACCCCGCAATCTGAAACCATGCAGCTTGTTGGCGTGCTCTACGGCGAAGGCTATGTGAAAGAATATTACCGAGGTGAAGAAGAGGTCGGTGTCATGGCCGCCATCGCCGGCGGGTCCCGCTCGGGCGTCCGTTGCTATACCGCGACTGCCGGTCCGGGCACGTTGCGTGGTTTGGAAGGTATCGCGTCGTGGCCCGGCCACCGTCTTCCGGTCGTCGCCATGTTCACGTGCCGTGTGGTCAACGCGCCGCTCGCCATTCAGCCGGATAACATCGAAGTCTCGTATTTGCTGAACTGCGGCATGATCGTGTTCCACGCCGAGAACCAACAAGATATGTTTGATTTTACGATGGCGGGATTCACGATCAGTGAAAAGAACGATGTGACGTTGCCGGTCGGCGTCTGCTGCGACGGGTTCTTTGTGACGCACGCGCGCGGCTATGTGCGCATGCAGGACCGTGGGATTAAGCTTCCGCCGCGAGAAGCCTGGCGTGGCGCGGTGCCGGTGCTTGATGCGGAGAATCCTCCCGCGCGCTTGTCCCGCGATGCCCCGGTCCAAAAGTCGAACTTCATGGCGTATAACATTCACGCTGTGTGGCAACAGGAAGTGTGGGCGGCCGTGGAGCGGTCGCGCAAATACATCAATAAGTACATGGGCGGGTTGCTCACGGCGGAGAATGTCGAAGGCGCCGAAGCAATCATCATCGCCTCCGGCAGCGCGGCGGCTCAGTCGCGTGAGGCCGTGCGCCTCTGTAAAGAGAAAGGCTTGAACGTCGGCCTGATCAAGGTCCGCTCGCTCCGTCCGTTCCCGACCCAGGAACTGCGTCAGCTCTGCGGCAAGACCAAACTGATCGTGGTGCCGGAATTCAACTATGTCGGTTGGCTGGCCAAGGAAGTCGCCACGGCGATCTACGGCTTTTCAAAGGCAAAAATCATCGGCGGTCCGCGTGTCTACGGGGGTCAGTCGATGCCGGTGGAATTGATCGTAGACGAAGTCGAGTCCGGCCTGACCGGCAAGAAGTCCACGAACGTGGCCATGTCGCAAATCATGGGCGGGGCCGTCAATCCGGACGAGGTTGCCCACTTCATGCGCAGTATTTAAAACTGGTTCACGAAAAGAAAGAGCCCGACAGGGAGTGTCCTGGTCGGGCTCTTTCATTTTCTTGTCTATCTCGTCTTTCTTGTCTATCTGGTCGACCGGACAGACCATTCGCTAGCCCTGAATCTCATCCTCCACCATTTCCTCGCTCATCGGCATCCCGTATGCCACATACTTGGCATAGGAGAGATAAATTGAGGCACTGTCCGTCATGGCCTTCGATCCCGCTGTGAGGCGCACAACTTTGTCGGAACCAGGTGGTTCGATGTTTTGCAACATGCTCACGTGATCGTGCAGGAGCCTGATATAGCGCTCCACCGCGGATTCGACGTCTTTGTACGCTTTCATGATGTCGTCCGTCATAGTTGTCCTCCCTGA
>JABMDG010000425.1 GCA_015904045.1 Nitrospira sp. | reverse complement strand
CTCACCACGGCCGTGTCACGATAGCTTTTCCTCCTGTCTCATCGTTTCCAGCGTTGAGTTCCCTTTCGTTCGGCCACGACAGAAGCTCTCTGCGGCAACTTGCAGGGAGCCTCATTGATTCCAGCATGGTATTCACAAACATGATTTCCGAATGGCTCCGGCTTTCGCGCTCCTAATCCCGCTTCGACTGATCGCCCGCTTTCCGTTTCCCCAGCGGTTGCCAGCTAGGCTGATGGGTTTGGGATTCCGGCCCGAACACATACGAACCGCTGCTGTCTAATTCTGTGCGGCAGCCGGTCTTTTTATTCGGTTCATGACGTTGTTTCACAGGGTGTGGTGAAGGCTGCACCATTCTTTTTGTAGGCTGACCAGTACAAATAGAAATAGTATTGCAAATCATATTGATAGGACATGTCTGGTGATGGAAATGTAGCCATATCCCTTCATGGTGGCGTGACGGAACTGCTTGATCTGAACAAGATTTCAAAGAAATCATCAGAAGTTCCGCGCATGGGGTGGTGGACTATTCCAACGGTACGGCACTTGCTTATCTGTTGAGTAATATGCATTGTATACATTAAGGGATGTGTTTCAGTCGCTGCCTTGATGGGAGGTTGGCCCCATGAGGATTGGAACTCGCGAGTTTATTCATACATCTCACTCCTATGTTGCAGAGTATGTGCAAGCCGGAATTCGGCCGGGGATGTCGAGTGGGCCTGTCACTACTCCGTCTCCAACTCGTCGGCGGGAAGAAAGAATCGCGGAGCAGAGAGTCTGCACGTATGAGTTCTGCGAAGCGATCGACGAGGCAGGGGTAACGATCCAGCAGGGGGAAGCCTATAGCCTCAATAGAAGCCCGCACGGCATTCTCTTATTCATGGGCTCGTTACCGCATAGACAACAACTTCTCGAAATTCATGTTCCCGAATCCAGCTGGCGCCGGTCGCTGAATCTGTACGAAGTGCAATGGACGAAACCTGTGTCTGTGGAGTCCCGTGGGGAACTCTTTCTCGTAGGATGCCGGCTGATGTTTGGACCTTCCCGATACTGGGCTTTCTAGGCCGCATGTCGGTGTTGACCAGGGCCATCGCTTCCGACGCCGTCCACTGATACTCGACTTTCCTTTTTTCACTATCGATTCCCCATGCAGGGTCCTTCTCGAATCTGCCTGGTAACGAGGAGGCGTGAGGCCTCTGTTGTCACCATCAACCGTAAATCGTGTAAAGTCGTCTTGAAAAGGCAACGGAATGGAATGCAAGAATACTTGCGGCTACTCGGTAATTGTAGAAAATAGAGGACACGTACCCTGGAAATTCATTTTAACTATAGAGGAGGACGTTGTATGTATCGTGTGTCAATTCAATGTTCAGCGCTGATGATGGCGTTGGCCTTCAGCGTATCTACGTTCGCGCAGGTTCCGGCGTCCGATCCCACCGCGATGCCCCCAGCCGTTCCACCTGCTTCCGCCCCTGCGACTTCGCCGGCTCCTATGCCTCCTTCTATACCTGAAGAACCCTCCGGCGCGATGAAGGGTGAAGGCGAGAAACGTATGAAGGGCGATCGCCCCCGCGACAAGTCACAGCGGAAAGCAGAAAAGGAGCGTCGGAAGGCTGAGCGGAAAGCTGAAAAAGAGCGCCGGAAGGCCGACCGGAAAGCGGAGAAGGAACAACGGAAAGCGGACCGGAAAGACCGGAAGCATGACGATGACAAAGACCATGATGAGGACGACGATGATGACGAGGACAAGGATGACGATCACGACAAGAAGGACCGGAAGCGTGGAGGTCCGGGGCGTCGTTGATCTGTGAGCAATCAATTGCGATGCAGCGAGGCGGCGGTTTTTAAGGACCGCCGCCTCG
>JABMDG010000424.1 GCA_015904045.1 Nitrospira sp. | reverse complement strand
TTGGCGGAGATGGCCTATTTGTCGCTCCGTGAAATGAGCATGACGTTGGTGGGGTTTGTCGACGACAGTCAGCGGGAGTCATTCCTGTCCTATCCGGTGTGGAGGCCCGACGCCCTGAACGAGTGGGAATTCGATGCGATTCTGCTCGCTGATCTCGACCACACCGCGCATCACAAGGAAAATTTGGGGCGGCATCATATTCCGGAGGGAAAGGTGCTGGCGCTCGTGCCCGCGGCCTAAGTGGTTCTGGACCGGGTTGTGGGTTGTGTCTCCGCCGGTGGAGCCGTGTTTCCGTCGGCGAACCTTACTGTAAGTGAGAGGGCGAAGCTGTGTCTAAAGCAGTCTGTCTGGTGGAAGATGTCTGTCTGGTCTATCTTGTCTGTCTCGTCCGTCTGGTCTGTCTGGTGTGTCTCGTCTGTCCGGTCAGTTGACCAGAAAGACAAGATAGACCGAATAGCCCAAGCAGACCAGCGCTATGAAAATCACCCACTTTGAAGATCTGGATTGTTGGAAAGAAGCCAGGCAACTTACTCGCCAAGTCTATGAGGCGATTGGACAGAGTTCTCGATGGCAAAAAGATATCCGGCTGTGCGGTCAAATCCAGGGTGCAGCCGGATCTGTGATGGCGAATATTGCGGAAGGGTTTGTCAGACATACTGATAAAGAGTTCACTCAATTCTTGTTCATTGCCATGTCCTCAGCTGCCGAAGTCCAGAGCCATCTTTATATCGCAGTAGACCAAGGATACCTGCCCAAGGAGACTTTTGAATCAATCTATGCACAAGCCGAAAAAGCCAGCCGAATCATTTCCGGTCTCATCAAGCACCTCCGAAAAACCAGACAGACCGAACAGACCAAACAGACCAGATCGACCTCTTGACCAGACAGACGAAATAGACCAGACAGACCAAATGAACCAGACGAACCAGACCAACAGTCCTCACTGGTATGCGCTGCGGACTAAATCCCGGCATGAGAAACTGGTGCGGGATCAATTGGACAAACAGGGGATCGAGCCTTTGCTTCCGACGGTCAAAAGGCTGAGCCAATGGAAGGACCGGAAAAAAGAAATCGAAGTGCCGCTGTTTTCCGGTTATTGTTTCGTGCGGTTTGGGCAAGAGGCAAAGTTACCTGTGCAAAAAGTATCCGGCGTGGTGGAGATTGTCGGCAGGGGCAGCCGCCCGGAACCGATCCCGGATGAGGAGATCGAGGCCTTAAGGACGCTCATGTCCAGCGTCCTTCCCTATGACCCGCATCCCTACCTGCATGAGGGGATGGCTGTGGAAGTTGTGCGCGGGCCGTTGCAGGGGGTCCACGGGATGTTGCTCAGGAAAGAGAAGCGGCATCGCTTGGTCCTGGGAATCAGGCTGATACAGCAAGCGGCGGCGGTGGAGATCGACGTCAACGATGTGGTGCCGATTTAGCCCGCATTATTTTAGGAGACGAAGGTGAGCATGAAACGAGCGCTGATTACCGGGATCACAGGGCAGGACGGATCGTACTTGGCTGAGTTGTTGCTCGCCAAAGGGTATGAGGTCCACGGCATCATCCGGCGATCCAGTTCCTTCAACACGGGACGGATCGACCCGATCTATCAAGACCCGCATGTGTCGGATGCACGGCTGCGGTTGGTCTATGGGGATCTGAACGATGCCAGCTCGCTGAATAAGCTGATCAGGACGATCCAGCCGGATGAGATTTATAATCTGGGCGCCCAAAGCCACGTGCGGGTGAGTTTCGACATTCCGGAATACACCGCCGAGGTGACCGGCTTGGGTACGATCCGTCTCCTGGAGGCGATCCGGGAGTCCGGGGTCAACACGAAATTTTATCAGGCCTCTTCGAGCGAGATGTTCGGAAAGGTCCTGGAGGTGCCGCAACGGGAAACCACTCCATTTTATCCGCGCAGCCCCTACGGAGCCGCGAAGGTCTACGGTCATTGGATCACGGTCAACTATCGGGAGGCCTACGGCTTGTTCGCGTGCAGCGGCATCTTGTTCAACCATGAGTCGCCGCGCCGCGGGGAAACCTTCGTGACGAGGAAGATCACCAAAGCTGCGGCCCGCATCAAGCTGGGGTTGCAGCATGAGCTCTTCCTTGGCAACTTGGAGGCCAAGCGAGATTGGGGATTCGCGGGAGACTATGTGGAGGCGATGTGGCTCATGTTGCAGCAACCCGCTCCCGACGACTATGTGATCGCCACCGGCGAGACCCATACCGTCAAGGAATTTCTCGACGTCGTGTTCGGACATGTAGGATTAGATTGGAAGCGGCATGTCAAAATCGATCCCCGGTACTATCGGCCGACAGAAGTCGACCTTCTGATCGGCGATGCGAGTCATGCCAAGAAGAAGCTGGGCTGGGAGCCGAAGGTCCGATTCACAGAATTGGCGGTCATGATGGTCGAGGCCGATCTTCGCATGGAGCAAGAACGGCTCGAAGGTACCAGAACCTATCCTAAGTCGTCCGATCATGCCTGAGATGGAACAGGATGCCCGTATTTACGTCGCCGGCCACCGGGGCATGGTGGGATCGGCGATTGTTCGGTTGCTGGAGCAGCGCGGCTATCGCAATCTCATCTGCAGGACGAGCCGGGAACTCGATCTCCGGGATGGGCGGGCGGTTGCGGAGTTCTTCTCGGAGACGAGACCGGACTATGTCTTTGTGGCGGCTGCCAAGGTCGGAGGAATTCTGGCCAACAACTCGCTGCCGGCCGATTTTCTCTACGATAATCTCGCCATCGAAACGCACCTGATTCACCAGGCCTATCGACAGAAGGTGAGGAAGTTACTTCTCCTCGGCTCGTCCTGCATTTATCCACGAGACTGCCCACAGCCGATTCAAGAAGACGCGCTGCTCACGGGGCCGCTTGAAAAGACCAACGAATGGTATGCCGTGGCCAAAATCGCCGGCATCAAACTGTGCCAAGCCTATCGTCGGCAGTACGGCTGTGACTTCATTGCGGCCATGCCGACGAACCTGTACGGTCCCTATGACAATTTCGATCTGCAGAGCGCCCATGTCCTGCCGGCTTTGATTCGGCGGTTTCACGAGGCGAAGGGATCCGGTCAGGCTCCGGTGTTATGGGGCAGCGGGAGTCCGCGCCGGGAGTTTCTCCATGTGGACGATTGCGCGGAAGCCTGCCTGACCCTCATGGAGAGGCATTCGGGGGAGACATTTCTCAACGTAGGGACCGGGAAAGACATTCCAATCGCCGACTTGGCGGCCTTGGTGGCCGAAGCGGTGGGATACACAGGAGAGATTCGCTGGGATCGCACGAAGCCGGATGGAACGCCCCGCAAGCTGCTCGACTGCACACGGATCAATGCCTTGGGGTGGGCGCCGAAGATATCACTTCGTGACGGGATCGGGGCGACCTATCGGTGGTATATCGAACATCGGATAGGATGACGATGTCGGTGGATTGACGTAGCGAGACGTATTGGCACGGTTCAACGATCACGGTCAAAAGAGGAGCATATGGGAGTACCCTTACTCGATCTGAAAGCGCATCACGAGCCGCTTCACAAAGAAATCATGGCTGTGCTGGAACACACGTTTCAGAGTAACGCCTTCATTCTTGGGCCGGCAGTGGAGAAACTTGAGGAACGCATCGCCACCTATTGCCAAGCCAAACACGGGATCGGCGTGACCTCGGGAACGGATGCGTTGCTGCTCGCGCTCATGGCGCTTGGAGTCGGACCCGGCGACGAGGTGATTACGTCGCCCTATTCTTTTTTCGCCACGGCTGGGGTGGTGGCCAGGCTTGGCGCCAAACCGGTGTTGGTGGATATCGATGCCGCCACATTCAACATCGATCCTTCACGAATCAAAGCCGCGATCACGTCGAAGACGAAGGCCATCATCCCCGTGCATCTCTATGGCCAGTGCGCCGACATGGCGCCGATCATGGAGCTCGCCCGGCGGTATAACCTGAGTGTCATCGAAGATGCGGCCCAAGCAATCGGCGCGGAGTATCGCGATGGCCGGCGGGCCTGCAGTATGGGAACGGTCGGATGCCTGTCATTTTTCCCGAGCAAGAATTTGGGTTGTCTGGGAGACGGAGGGATGGCGGTGACGAACGATCCTGGGCTCGCGGAACGGATGAAAATTCTGCGCGTCCACGGCAGCCAGCCCAAGTACTACCATAAGCTGATCGGCGGAAATTTCCGCCTCGATACGATACAGGCTGCGGTGCTCAACGTGAAGCTGAATTATCTGGATGGGTGGACCAAACAGCGTCAAGGAAATGCCAATCGGTACCAGTCCTTGTTTCAGCAGAGCGGGCTGCTTCAGAAGGGAAGGGTTCGGCTGCCGGAAGCGATCTACCGCGGCTCCGGCGTCAAACATTACCATATCTACAATCAGTTTGTTCTCAGAGTCGACAACCGGAACGATCTCATCGCTCACCTGAAAGCCAAAGGAATCGGATCCGAGATCTACTATCCGGTCCCGTTCCACCTCCAAGAATGTTTCCGCTATCTGGGCTACAAGGAAGGCGACTTCCCTGAGTCGGAGCGGGCGGCCAATGAAACCA
>JABMDG010000423.1 GCA_015904045.1 Nitrospira sp. | reverse complement strand
ATTTCTTCTAAGCATGTGGATCATGACATGGTTTCAAATTATAGAGACCTGTGAAGATCAAGTGTTGGCCCGTGCTGTCTCGCCAAATGGAGTCTTGGCTGCCGAACACTATCGGAAGCGCTGCCAGAATGATCGACCTGATGAATACTTCTTCAGAGTTGGGACGCCGTGGTCTGGAAGCGGAGCATCACATACGCAAGTGGCTCTTCGCGCAGATGCGATTCGACAGGAGAGCATTGTGTTGTCCATGAAACCTTTACGGATCTGGTGGATTTCCGATAGCACACTTCACATTGAGACACCGCCGCATGATTCCGTTAAGGTTCCCTCGGAGCTTGGCGGCGTACGAATCATCGCGCAGCCGTATCAATAGCAAAAGCAGAATGGGGCGGCTCACTTTCAAGATAGAATGCGCGGGTTCAGACACACCAGAGGCAGTGATGAGCAACCGGTCACTACTGACAGCCCCCCAACTATAGGCACAATTGTTGTAGCCTGACGGTCGATCATGATGGAGCACATTGCCCCTCGAATCTATTGCATTCCAGCGACTCAGGCGCCGGTGGTGGCGGTATTTCGTCGAGGTCCCAGTCGTTGGTCGCATGTTGGGAGGTGGGACCTTGCTGCACTGCGATACGAGCCTGGGGCTTGGCTTGGCGGTCGCATCTTTCCACGGCGGTCTGATCTGTCGCCAGACGGACGATACCTCTGCTACTTTGCGCATAAACCGAGCGCCACGTGGGAACTTGGCGAGGCGTATGTCGCCCTATCGAAACTACCGTGGCTGACGGCACTCCATGCTTTTGCCACATGTGGCACCTGGACCCGTGGTTACTACTTCACAGAAGACAACGGTCGTGACGGCGAGCAGGCGGAAAGGCTACCGATTCCGTACGGGCTGCGCTCCATCCCCGTGGTTCAATTCGCCAACGAGCGACAGAGAGGGTGGATCGAAGCCGAGGATTCGCCGGCTCGTGACCCCAGAGATGCCTGGGACGAGCGCCGCAACGCTCGTATGCGAAAGCCGCAACCGCACGGAGCGGGAGTGCTCTGCGTGGAAAGTGTGGGCGTTGCCGGAGGCGAGTTCGGTATCGACCAGGCTGTCGACGGTCTGAATGTCCGATATTCCTTGGAGTCCAACGGCGATCTCGAACTCCTCGACGATGTTCAATGGGCCGACTGGAGTCGAGAAGGGCAGCTACTCGCGGCGACGAGATCCGGCCTGCTGCAAATCAGAAGTCTTGACAGCGCCGGTCCCAGAATTCTCTTCGAAGCAAATCTGTCGAACCTTGAACCCAACCCAACCCCGGCGCCGGCTTGGGCTCGGGTCTGGTAGTCCCCTCTCAAGATCCAGCCTGTGCTTATTTTCGGTCCCCTGGCTTGAGCGGGGTGAAGCGGGCGGCGTAGGCGTCCTGGTCCGGTAGTTTGAGGAAGACCATGATTCCGGTGTCCGGGTTGACGGTAAAGGTCCCGGTCCCTTTCAGGGTGTTGTCGCCAGACGGTTCCAGCTCCACCTGAATCTTCGCCTTTTCATATCCCTGCTGGATCGTAGCCCTCGCTTTCGCTCCATCACAGGGGATGGCTTTGTCCGAATGATCCGCTACATACAGGATCAGCTCTCCATCCTTGGCAACCAGTTCCAGATGGTATGGTCCTGCGGCAAGCGATTGCCCGCCATGAAGTGCCTTTACGGCCACAGCGTGTTTTGCCGAGTGGGCGCCGACCGGTCCTGCCACGAGCAGCGTCCCGCACAGGGCCACAAGGCCCAGTAGCTGTGTCATCATGCGGTCTCCAGATAAGTCCAGCGACATCGTTCTGAATGAGACGGGTTCAGGCCGTCAATGATTCGGCGGGTGGTGGTGATGATGGTGTTCGTCTCCGCCGGATTTCGGTGTCCCTTCCTGTGACTTCTCACTTGGGTCGGATTTAGGTTTCAGCGGCGTGAAGCGGGCGGCGTAGCCGTCCTGATTCGGGAGTTTCATGAAAACGATGACCACGGTGCTCGGCGTGAGCGCAAACGCTCCGGATCCCTTGAGCGTATTGTCTCCCACCGGATGCAAATGCACTTGCGTTTTGGTTGTTCCCGTCTCAACGGTGGCTTTCGCCAGTCCGCCTTCCACGCTGATCTTATTGTCCGCATGATCCGTCACATAGACGGTGAGTTGCCCGTCTTGGGCCACGAGCTCCAGATGAAACGGCCCTGTCATGCGGAGTTGTCCCCCGTGCGGAGCCTGGACCGCTTCAAAATATTCATCCGTATGGGCCCAAGCCGACAATGCAAGGGCCGATAGCCCGCAGACAATGGCACCGGTCATCGCTATGCGCATGCGAACGCTCCTTTGTTCACTTTTCATCAGTACCTTAACATAGATAGCTGCTGAGATGGCAGGATGTGCCGGCAAGATTCCGAGCTCATGTGTGAGGAGATCGGCGAAATTACTTTAACAAATAGTCTGAAATCAGCGCGGCCAGTTCGGCGGGCTCGACGACCCCTTCACGGGTGAGGAGCAGCTTGCCATTGGCGAAAAAATGGGTGGTGGGATAAGTCTCGAATGTATGGGTCTTCTTGATCTCGCGGCAGCGGCCGGGGACGTGCATCTTGGCCTTCCCGACCTTGATCTCCGGGAATTTTGCAGCAGTCGCTTCGAGGATGGGATCGTAGGTCTTGCAGGGTTCGCACGTCGCCAAGCCATAGGCGACGACCGCACCGGCGCTGTCGGTGAATTCCTTGTAGTTGGCGTCGCTGACGTCGTGAACGGTGCTCACTGCCAGTGCTGAGGCGTGAGTGCTGAGGACTGAGGTTTGGATCCGCTCAGTCCTCAGCGCTCGTTGCTCAGTCCTTCGTCTTAAGACAACTTTGCGAGGGCCGCGAGGATGTCTTTGTCCTCCCGGGCCGTCTTGATTTCCTGCACCTTGACGTAGGAGACTTTGCCGTTCTTGTCGACGATCACCGTCGCCCGCTTCGAGCAGTTCAGTGGCTCAAAGTACAAGCCATACGCTTTCGCGGTCGTCCGGTGCACGTCGGATAACAGACGATGCTTCAGATCGAGCGAATCGGCCCAGGCCTTGTGGGAGAAGAAGCTGTCGCAGCTGACGCCGAACAACTCGGCATTCGCGCCCTGGAACTTGGGGAAGTCATCGGTTAAACACTTGTTTTCACCCTGACAGACCGGGCTCCAGTCCAGCGGATAGAAGCAGAGCACGACATTCTTCTTGCCGCGATAATCACTCAGCTTCACATCCTTCTGATCTTGGTCCTTCAAATTGAAATCCGGTGCCGTATCGCCGACCTTGATTTCTGGTGCTACATCGCTCATTTCCGGTCCTCCTTTGCAAACGTCTTTAGATGTTGTCTTGTCCGAGGTTCTTCGTTTGAGAAGAAACCTCACCTGTAAGGAGAAATTTTGTACCTTGTGCTTGGAAGGCTTGTCAACAGGCCGGAAGGCCTAGTGTCGGGGAAACCGACTTCGGAGGGTCAGCAGCCGGCTGTGCGGTGTGGTTGCTTACCCGACCCGAAGTTCGCGGAATCCCAGCATGCGCCCGGTTGGAGCTGCCGTTCGGTAATTGGCAATACGGACGGTACGACCGAGCATGGGAAGCAGGACGTCCGTCCCGACCTTGAGTGGCTGCCCGAGGCGGAGCAGCTCGTGAGCCGATTCCCTGAGGAGTTCTTTAGCCGTGTTTTCAGGCAGGCCCTTGCCTTGAAACAGCTCGAGCTCATCCAGCCCAAACTTACTCAGGCCCAGCGAATAGGACCAGACCTGATCGGGTGTTGACGTGTCGTCGTGGCTGATCGTCAAATGGTCATCCAAGAGAAATCCAGTAAGCGGGCGGTTCTGCCAATCCGACGGATTGATGTAGGCGCGGGTGGTGACATCGAAGGCGGTGCCCTGGGTCAACAGGGTGAGGCCGCGCGCCAGACGGGCGGCAAAGAGCACCTGGTCCGGCATCTCCCGTGGAGGCGACACGGACGGGGCGATAGCGCCCATCAGCTCATGCTCCCAGGACATTTGCTTCATGATCTCGCCCACGTGGCTCGCAGGCAGGGGCATGACGACATGCGCCGACCAGGGGCCATGGGTTGCTTGCCAGGACTCGGGAGACCCGTCTTCGTGACGAATCGTCAGCGGACCGCCGTATTCGCGCTCGTACCAGCTTGTCAGTTCATCAGTGGACGGAGCCGTTCCACGGTAGCCGATGAAATACAGAGGCGGGCGCTTGGCGGACGGCTTGGGGGTCTTTTTACGAATTCTCATCTTAGATGACCGTATCTCGTTAATTGCCGGGAAGAACAGGTGGCGTATGGCGTGTGGCACGAACTCAATGCCGCGAGCTTCCTGTGCCATTCGCTATCGGCCGTACGCCCGTACCGCGTGATTACTTTCCTGCCTTCTTCGCTTTGCGCCGGTC
>JABMDG010000422.1 GCA_015904045.1 Nitrospira sp. | reverse complement strand
CGCACCCAGGTCCGTCCGATCTGATAGTCGGTCGTCATGCCGCCCAGCGCTCGGGCTGCGTGACAACGCACCACGAAATCCTTGTCCTTGAGACTCTTGATCAGAGGATCGACCGACGGCTGGCCGATATAGACCAATGCGGTTCCCGCCGTTTCGCGCACGATTTTGGAGGAGTCTCGGAAGAGCTTGATGAGGGCTGGGACGGCCGTCGCATCACCGATCTTGCCGAGAGCCTCCGCCGCCGCGCTTTTCACGGCGCCGTCGCGGTCGCGGCAGGCGGCGATCAAGGCCTCGACGGCGTTCTTATCCTTGAGCCCGCCTGCCGCTTTGCCGGCATGTTCGCGGACGCGCCAGCGCTCGTCTTTTAAGGCGGCGATCAGCCGATCCAGCACCGCCGGTCCCATTTGGATCGCCGCATCAACCGCCTGATTCCGCACTTCTATAATAGGGTCGTTGAAGAGACCGACGAGAGCCTCGATAGCCTTCGGTCCTCCGATCTTGGCCACGCCGCTGGCGGCATAGGCACGTACGGACCAGAAGTCGTCGCTACAGGCGGCGACCAGCGCATCTAAGGTTGAAGGAGCGCCCCGATCCGCGAGGGCTTTGGCAGCCTCTTCGCGCGTAGCGTCGTCCACGTCTTCCAGCGCGTCCAGCAAATCTTCAAGTGCTTGAGCCATGGTCACGGTTGTTGGTCGTAGTAATTGTCCCGCTCGCCCCCGTGCGGGTACATCCGTTTGCACCGGACGATGAGCGTCTGTGTGCCGCGTCCGTCGATGCATTGATCGAGCGACTTGGCGAATTCGAGTGTGCCGTCGAGCTGTACGGTAAAGGGGAAGTCAAACGTAAAGCTGATGAATTTGTATTTTCCCGGCTTCAATTGGAGTTCCCGCCGCTCGGAGGTCTTCGGCGCGTCGAGCGATTCAGGGTCTGACGCCCAGATCGACGGCGTCACCCCCGGCACCTGCCACCAGGAGGCTGGTACAAGCTTGGTGGCGTCGATCGTGATCGCATGCTCCTTCAGATGGGTGGGCGGCGGGCTGCTTGACCAACCGGGTCCAGCTTCCAAGAGCATCGCCGCCAGGACCGCCGACAATCCTCCGTACATCAGAACTCGGTGTCGTATCAACAACGCCTTACGCATGATCGATCAGGGCTTCGTGGTCGGGTGAGGAGCCGAGGCGACCGCATTCGTCAGGAAGATCTCCTCCACGACTTTACTGTCCCACTCAGTATGGGTCTCCAAGCCAAGAATACGCATTATTGTTGCGCCTGTGTCGATGATGGAAACCGGCTGGCGAATCACCTGTCCAGGCTTGATCCCGACACCCGACACAATCCAGGGGACCACTGGTGGGTCTGTCGTCGGAGTTTCGGCTCCCGGATTAGTGCCCCTCCCGCTCAGAGCTGTGACAACCACCGTAGTGCGGTCGGACAGCTTGTACTGTTTGAAGAGGTCCAATACCGAGTGGATGGCTGTATCGACGGCCCGCAACCCATCGCGATACGCTTTGGAGTTCCACCCGTGCGCGACGCCGGCACGCCCGGCTTCCGGCAGGTGGACGACCAACAAGTGCGGCAAGGCGAGGATCGCATGCCCATATCCGTGGCCGCTTGCGGCTTTTTGAAAATACTGTTGAATGTAGGCCACAAGTTTCCCGGAAGTGCACTCCGGACGCAGGGCCCCGCACAGCTGATAATCGGTGTAAGGCTCCGGCCTCGCCAGTTGGTAAAGCGATTCGTCCATGTAGAAGATGGCGCTGTCGCGACCTCCGCTCAAGTCGAGATAGTCGAACAGACTGGGGGCGCGCGGATAGCCTCGGCTGAGTTCAAAGAAGTTCCAGGTGATTCCATGTTTTTCCACCGGCATGCCGGTCACGACGGACGCCATGGTTGGAAGTCTGAGCGCCGGGTTGACGCCGCTCGCGGACCAGGTCACCGCTCCTCCCCTGACCAGCTTACTCAGGGTCGGCATCGTGCCACTCTTGAGGGACTCCTGGTCGAGGCCTTCCAAGACAAAGAGGATGACATGTTCAGCCGGTTGAGCCGACGCCAACGTTCCTGTGACCGGCGAGGGTGCCGCATCGGCAGGAAGCCCGGCAACGGTTTCAAGCAACACCGTCAATAAGCCGACAATGAAAGGAAGGGGATTCCGGAAAGTCTGTGTCATAGGCCGTTTATGTGCGACGATGGTCGTAGTAGACTGAAAGATCACCCTAGCACGCGAATTTTCTCGAAGGCAAGATGGCGGGATACCAGTCCCGACGATCAGGCGAGAGGTTGCCGGGCCGTATGCTGAAACAATTCCATAGTTACGTATTCTGGTCGACCAAGGGGGGGATGGTGTGCCGAGTCATTGTTGCGGTCTTTGGTTGCATGACGATTCACCTGGCGGTCTCTCCGGTTCAGGCTGAAATCAGAACCATCAGCGCGCAGGGAGAATATCGCATGGGTCCCCGCGATACGAAAGACGATGCCATCCGGCTTGCCACCGAATCGGCCAAACGGCATGCGCTAGAACAGGTTGCCACCTATCTGGAGAGTGTGACGGTTGTGAACGCGATGGATGTCACCAAAGACGAAATCCGTACCTACACGGCCGGTTCAGTGATGGTGCTGGATCAACACACAACGACGACGCGAGATGGCGACACGATGGTGGTACACGTGCGTCTTCTGACGCAAATCGATACGGAAGAAGCCGCCCAGGCGATTGTGGCACTGCGGGAGAACGAGGATGCGCGGTCGCAATTGGCGGCATTGAAGCGAGACCATGAGCGGCTGCAGCATGAGCTGAGTGCGGCGAACCGGGCAATGGCCGATGCGGCCGCGTCGGACCAAACGATGCAGTTGACGCGGCAGAGGCGGGAGATTCTCCACCGTGTGCAGTCGAATGCGATGGTGTCGCAAGCCTGGACGGATTGGGCAGTGGTCGCCCAATCGAACGGTGCCCGGATGCAGACCGATCTTGCGCTCGTATATGCACTGCTGCAGGCGGCGCGCGATCTGTATCCGGACAGCCCGCATGTGGGGGCCGCGGAAAAAACAATGAGAGATAGACGGCCGCCGGTTCCACCGCAACCGCCGCAACCGGGGACCGCACGGGCCCGGATGCCGAGGCACGAGATCGTGCCATCGTCCGGTTCCGAGGCGGTACCGCGCACGTTAAACGAGATTACCTACAGAACGCCGGCAGGTCCGTTCCGCAACGGCCAGGAATAGGATCGTAAAGGAGACTAATGGCAAGGACAGGAGTTCGGCTCGTCATAACGGCAGCTTGTCTTTGGAGTCTTTCCACCGTTCCACCCGTGCAAGCGGAGGCGGCTGAATCAGGCGGGGTTGTTCGTCTGACCGGCGAAACGAGCCAGAGGTCGTATCATTCCGACCAATATTGGATCGGCACAGGCCAGGGTGATTTGGGTAAGGGACACGTCGTCTGTCAGCGCGTTGCGGAATTGGCGGCCCGCGCCGATCTGGCTAAACAAATTAGGGTGTTGATTAAGGAGCATCTGGTCGATCGCATTCGTGAACGGACCGGGAAAGAGGTAGACCAACAGATCGAATTGACGCGAGAAGAAATCGTTCAGGAATATCTACAGGACGTGAAGATCGTCGATCGCCGGATTGATGAAGAGCATAAGACCTG
>JABMDG010000421.1 GCA_015904045.1 Nitrospira sp. | reverse complement strand
CAAGGTGGGGTAGGTCATGTTCGTCTCTCCCTTTCTAGCTACAACTTGAAAATAGCAGAGGGTTTAGAGATGTCAACAACTAATTTTGACGTTCCTGACTTGAGGCACTCGGCGTATCGCCTCAGCAAAACCTAACGCCCAGTCTCTAGACCTACTCTGTCGGGTGTGCTGTACATACCGAACGCATGTAGGTATACCGAAAACGATGTCATAGTGTTCTTGGGCTCGCACGCGGCCCTTGGCTCCCATTCTCCTCGCCTGATCGGAGTCGCGTAACAGACTCTCGATCGCATCGGCCAACACACCGGCATTTCCCGGCTCAATCAACACTCCCGTTTCCCCCGGAATCACGAACTCGGGAATCCCGCCCACGCGGGTTGCAATGACCGGCTTTCCCACGGCCATCGCTTCGAGAATTGCGATGCCGAACCCTTCATAGAGTGACGGAAGCACAAAGATATCCATGGATCGCAGCACTTGCGGAATGTCTCGCCTTGTTCCGACAAAGACGATGCAGGACGCCAGCCCGAGCCGATCACGCAATGACTCCAACTCCTCACGTGCCGGCCCATCTCCGACGATGATCAGTCGGCATGGAGGCATACCGTGTCGCCGTTTCAGTTCTTCCATGGCCTTGAGCAAGACGCTCAGGCCCTTTTTCGGCTCAACCAATCGACAGACTGTCCCGATACTCCGTTGCCCTTCTCCCAGGCCCAACTCATGATTCGATGCTGCTGATGTACCCTGGAACCGTGCGAGGTCAACGCCGAATGGAATGATCCTGCAGCGCGTGCCTGTCTCGCCAATCCTCGACTCCACCGAACGACGAACGGCTTCGGAACAGCACACGACGGCCTGAGTCCAGGCAAGGGTCAACCGATCCACAAGACGAACCAGCCGTCCCTCACTCACCACCTCATCATGATAGGACGAAATGACCGGAAACGCCCGCAAAATGCGTCCGCAAACACGGGCCGACATGTTGGCCCAGAAGAGAAAGGCCTGTATGACATCGGGCCGCTCCGCCCGCAGAAGCTTGAACAGGCGAACTAGTACCCGCAGGTCCCATTTTCCACTGCCGTCCAACGATACGACCCTGACCCCGCGAGCCTTGAGCTCATCGGCCACTGCTCCACCGGGTTTCAGCGTGCAGACCGTGACCTCGAACCGTGAACGATCCATCCTGGATGCTAATTCAAGGATATGGGTCTCTGTTCCCCCTACGCCAAGACCGACGGCAAGCAGCATCACCTTAGCAGGCATGCGCGATCTCGCTCTTCCCTTTAGATGACATCGTGAGATGTTCGTACCAAGTCAAGTACGCCTGCACTTGTCGATTCAGATCAAACCGTGCCTTCGCAATCCGGACGGCTTGCGCCGATATCAGCCGGCGTCGATCGTCGTCCTCCAGCAGCCATCGCACCTGCCGCGCCATCGCCTCGGCATCTCCCGCCGGAACAAGAAACCCCGATTGACCATCTAGGACCTGTTCGGGAATCCCGCCAACGGCGGTCGCCACGACCGGTGTCCCGCAAGCGGTAGCTTCCATGACGGTATTGGGAAAGGTATCGACGCGGGCTGCGTGGACATACACGTCAGCTGCCTGGTAGTACCGTGCCATCGAGAGAGGGCTCCGCTCGAACGGAAGAAAATGAATATCGGCCAAACCAGCCTTATCAGATGCGCCACCCTCCCCCACTGCCACAAACCGCACCGGCTTGCGCTTCTCCCGTGCCGCAATGTGCCGCACCGCTGTACGCAGCGTCTCAAAATCCTTCCACCGATTCTCCCTGATGCTGTTGGCCGCGAACAGGACAATCCAGGCCTCCTGGGGCAATGCCAAGCGGTCCCTGGCTTCCCGCTGGTCGCCAGGCTTAAACGTCGTGAGATCCACCCCGTTCGGAATGACCCGGCTTTCTTCGATCCCCGGCATCAGGATCGAATCCTTCACCTTATTCATCAGCCATTGCGACGGCGTCGCGACAAACAGGCGACTCCGCGAATAGATCTCCCGCTTCCTCAGCCAATTCCAGGCCGTGGCGTCCCGCCTCACCGCTGGATAGATCGTGAGGTCGGGACAGTTACCGCACCCTGTCTTCCAGCGATCGCATTCGAAGGAATGGGCGCAATGACCGCTGAGCAGCCATGCATCATGCAGCGTCAACACCAAGGGGAAACGGCGACTGAAACCTGGCAGGGCTCTCAGATCAAAATAGCCGCCGTCCGGCAACCATGATCCGTGAAGGTTGTGACAATGAACGATATCGGGGAGCTCAGAAGGAATCCCCTCAAGGCCGGCGGTGCCCGGGAACTCAAAATCTTCCTTCCCTTGCCAACGCTGGAATGCCCGTGAGGGCTGCCCCAATCCTAGAGCGAGCAGCTGATAGAGCCGTCTGTTGTGTTCCCCACTGGGTTCAAGCTGAATGAGTCGATTGGCCAACGCGCCCCACCACCGACTCCATGCGGTCCGATATGGATCGTGTTGAATAAGATAGGTATCGGAGCTCTCAGTGTTTTTCTTGCCTACGGCCATCCAGGACTGGTGCCCGGCACGGCGATAGCCCTGCATGAGCTGCCAGGCAACCGTTTCGGCTCCTCCCCCGGTATCCGCTGTATTGACTTGCAGAATGCGCATGCCGGTAGCATAACGCTCAAAACACGAAGCCAGAAGTGATTTCCCACTCTTTTCCCGTCCATGTGACCACTGGCGCCGGCTGGAACAGCCCGATCGCCTGCAGCCCGATCCTCAGCCAGCTAGGGACATCGCCCAGCGAATACTGCCGGACCAGTTTCCAAAGGAGCTCCCTCACTGCCCGTTCACTTCTGTTGCCAGGCCATTGCCGGTAGGTGCGCAGGACGTCCTGGGCCTCCTCCACATACGCTTCTCGAAAGTGAAGGGACTTCTGGTTTCCGTGCATACGAAATCCCCCTAACAACGCCTCTACTCCATACAATTCGGCATGCTGGAAAAACCTGGCCCATAGTTCGAAATCTGCGGCATGCGGAAACGACACATTGAGTCTCCCTCCGGCCCGCTCCCAAAGAGATCGTCTCCAGAACGTGGATTCCTGCTGTATCCATCGACGTCCGTGGGAACCGGTGACAGGAAGGTTACTTCCTCTATAGAACGCCCGCGCGTTGAATCCGCCCGTAAAATCCACCGCAACGGCCTGCCCACGTTCATTCCAGGTCAACGGGTGGACGGTCGTCACCCACTCGACATGCGGATGGGCGGCAAATATATCGGCGACCGTCGAAAAGGCCGAGGGAAGATATTTGTCGTCGCTATTGAGCCACGCCATGATCTCGCCGGTCGTCTTGGCGAACCCTTTGTTGATGGCCTGATATTGCCCCCCGTCCGGCTCACTCACCCAATACGCGAGCTGATGCTGGTGCCGGCGAAGGACGTCGATGCTGCCGTCCCGAGACCCTCCATCGATCACCACGTACTCCAAATTGGGATAACCTTGGTTGAGGACCGACTCGATGGTCTCCTCGAGAAACTGCGCCTGGTTGTACGAGGGTGTGACGATCGATATCGTCGGACGGCTAGGAGTCATGCGTGCGATCTCCAACGAGTTCGCTCAGATGCTTTTGCATGCGCGCATTCTGCTCGGCCCGTTGGGCCGGAGTGGCATAAAAG
>JABMDG010000420.1 GCA_015904045.1 Nitrospira sp. | reverse complement strand
TCCACCATCTTGGCCAGCATCCGACCGTCCGCATCGAACAAGGCAAAGTTCACCAACAGCGCACCTGTTGAAGCGTGCCGGGTCACCTGGATTTGCGGCACCCCTTCGATTTCGATGATGCCGTCTGAATTGCGGTAGAGATTGGAGCCGACTTCGATATCCATATTTCAGCCAATCATTAACGAATTAGCCATTTCGCCATTGTTTCTGGTCGTTCGTGAAGCGTATCTCGTATCTCGCAACCAATACGGGGCTACATCTCTTTTCATTCTGCGCTTCACGCTTCACGAGATACGCGGGCCGCACTACGGCCAGTTACGCTTTCTTGATGCGGTCGAGAATCAAGGCGATGCAGCCGGCCAGCAGGCCGCCTCCCATAATCGTGATCAGGAGTTCCGCAAGCTTGAGATCCCAGACGGAGCCTTGCGCCTCCATGACTTCTCGAATGCCGCCTTGTAGCATGATGACGGAGAGCGCCATGGTGGCGCCCACCGTAAACCACCACAGAAATACTTTCAACGTTGCCACCGAAACACTCCTTATGCGTCCGGACTGCGGTCGAACGAGCGGTACTGGATGGCCTCCGCCACATGCATGGCCTCAATCTTATCAGACTCGGCAAGATCGGCAATGGTGCGCGCGACGCGGAGAATGCGTCCGTGTGCCCGTGCCGAGAGCCGTAACCTGGTCATGGCCTGCTCAAGCAGATCTTGTGTCGGCTGGTCCAGCCCACAATACCGTTTCAGCTGCCGCGGCTTCAATTGGGCATTCGTGTAGATGCCATCGTTCCGATAACGAAGACGCTGGCGGTCGCGAGCCGCCACGACGCGCGACCGGATCGCCGCCGACCCTTCGGTGGGAGGTTGTTCGCTCCGCAGGTCCCGAACCGGCACCGGCGGCACGTCCAGATGAAGATCCAGCCGGTCGAGCAGCGGGCCGGACAGTCTTGCCCGGTAACGGCGGATCTGCGCGACTGAGCAGACGCAGGGCCTGGTCCGGTCCCCATAGTAGCCGCAAGGGCACGGATTCATGGCCGCGACCAGCATGAACCGCGCAGGATACTTGAGTGATCCGCTGGCCCTTGTCAACGTGACGTGGCCGTCTTCCAGCGGCTGCCGCAAACCCTCCAGTACGCCCCGTTTGAATTCCGGCGATTCGTCGAGAAACAGCACCCCGTTATGGGCCAACGAAACTTCGCCGGGTCTCGGCACCGTGCCACCGCCGACGAGACCGGCGTCGGAAATGCTGTGATGCGGAGCGCGGAAAGGACGCACCGTCAGTAAGGGCCGAGCAGGCGCCAGTTGACCGGCGACACTATGCACCCGCGTCGTTTCAATGGCTTCGTCCAAATCCAGAAGCGGCAGAATCGACGGCAGACGGCGCGCCAGCATCGTCTTACCGGACCCGGGAGGACCGACCATCAACACGTTATGCCCGCCTGCCGCCGCGACTTCGAGCGCCCGTTTCGCGTGATCCTGTCCACGTACGTCGCTGAAGTCTTCATCCTCGATCGGTCGGCCGGACTCGATCATGCCGCGGTTCGACACGCATGGCGCGATCGCTTGGCCTCCCCTCAAAAACTCCACCGCCTCGGGTAATGTCTGAATGGGATACACGCACACCCCGTCGACCAGCGCGGCTTCGGGGCCGTTTTCAGCCGGCAGCAACAACTCGAATCCTTTGCGGCACAACAAGCCGAATGACAACGACCCGGTGACCGGCTTCACGCGTCCGTCGAGCGAGAGTTCTCCGATCAGCACGCGCCCGCTCAGCGCCTCCGGCGAAAGGACTTCTTCGGCGACGAGAATACCAACCGCGATCGCCAAGTCGAGTCCCGATCCTTCTTTCTTGACTCCGGCGGGAGCGAGATTGACGGTAATCCGTTTGGCGGGAAAGTGAAACCCGGTGTTCTTCAGCGCAGAACGCACGCGGTCACGACTTTCCTTGACCGTGGCATCAGGCAGGCCAACGACCGAGAATTG
>JABMDG010000042.1 GCA_015904045.1 Nitrospira sp. | reverse complement strand
GCATTGTGAGTAGGCAAGTGTTGCCCATCGGCAGATTATGACGAGTGAGGCCAAGGTTAAGGCTGAGACCAGGAGGCCCATTTAATATTTGAGTGGAAGGGTCATGGATCCCCTTCGATGGCCCTGTTATTTTTCGGTCAGACTCACACAGGCCGATGGCTGAGTGCACGCTGCCCCCTGCTAATCCTCTCTCTGGCCTCAGCAACCGCCATCCAGCTTTGACAGGCGCGCGAAGCTTGTGTTACCTGTACGCTATCAACTTTGACAGACGGACTTGGTCCCGATGGCCGACACGACCGCCCTCTATGCCCTCCGTTTCCCGGATGGCTCCGTAAGTCTTTATATCGACGAGACCTACGCGAAGGATCGCGGTGTCGATCCCTCCCAACTCGTGCGGGTAGAGATCCCGCGAGAAATATTCATCAGCGGTACCGTGCAAGATGTGCGGGAATATGTCGCTCTCTATCTTGAAACCAATCACCGACAAACCGGTACAGCATAAGAACATTCGCTCCACCATATCCGCACCTTGCTCTTTGTAAGGACACCATGACGCAATCGGTGATGCCTGCTCCCCTGACCGTCGGCCTGATCGAGGAGGTGATCGCAGGCCTTCCGATTCAAGGCCGCATCACTCTCAAGCTCTTGCTGATCCAACACCTCGACATCACACATGAGGAAATCCTGTATATGGTCGCGGATCGGCCCGATCCCCGATGCGTCTCCGGGAAAAAGCCCATTACCACGATGACACAGGAATCCATCGCGGCAATGACCAGCCGACGGAACGAATATCGCCGGCGGGCTCGGCTCCGCCGGGAGCGCACATGGCTGCAATGCGTCGCGCTCAAGAAACTACTCGAGACGGCCGACGCAATGGCCGGCTGTGCCGCATCGCTCCTGGCAACCAGGGGTATCTCCGCCGACACCATCCACAATCTGAAATCGCAAGCCCGCACGGCCGTCCCACGCCCCGCGCTTCGGACATTGGAAGAGCGCTGGGAAAAGGATGAGATCTCGGCCGAGGACTACCAGAACTATCGCCTGGCTATTGAGATGCAAACACTGCTGCGATTTGCTGAACGATTTAGAAAACGCCTCGCCTTAGCCGAACGAGAACGCCAGACATCCAACCAGACGATCTTGCAAGACCATGAGATCGGCCATATCTGGGGCATACCAGCCAGCACACTGGCAGCCCGCAAAGTGAAATTCCTGTCCCAATATCTCTTGACGCTTCAAGCAAAGCTGTCGGAAGTGCCATTGCCGCCGAATGGTCTTCCTCCGCTCACTCTGTGGAACGACACGATGGCAGTCCTCTCAGCCTCCCCTATCGAACGATCGATCGCCACGTATGACGGGCTCGAACAAACTGAGTCCGCTCTGATTGAGAAATTGGCCGCCTATGTAACTGTCGGCATTCCGGAGGAGAGTGAAGTCAAGTTTTGGAACTCACTGGTCTATGGCGCCAGTGCCAACGCGATGCACAGCGAATCGACCCGCACCCTGTTCGGGCTGCAACGGCTGGTCTCCATGCAAAACGATTTTGATAAGACCCCTGACGCACTGGAGGAGGAACTGCTCAAGCGAACCGCGCCGATTCCCAAAGACCAATCCAAGGCAGCCATCCTCGCATGCGCCGGGGCGCCCAAAAAAGAAATCGAGGAGAGCGGACTCACCCTGCTTCGATACTATCGGGAAGCGCCGATTCTCGAAGAATCGCAGCCTGTCGGCAAAGGCAGCGTCTCGACGATCCGCCATGGGTGCTGGGCCACGGTCATTTTGAAAAATGACCATGTCGTCGACGTCCATTACCGCTTCGTACCGCCCGCCTTCGACGCCTCAAACGATTGCGAAGAGATTTTTGATTCCTGCGGGCGGTAACGCCATCGGACACAGCCGCCACCTTTCATTGTTCCAACTGGCTGATCATGGGAAATCGTGATGCTCCTAACGCACAGCGCGACAGCAGATCCATGATTCCATGGATAGTGCTCGCCCTCTTTCTTATCTGGCCCTGCCAGGCTCAGGCGCTGGAAAAATACGGCCGCCCTCTTCCCTCACTTGAGAATATCGATGTAAACGGGCGGGAATCCGAAGAAAGCCTCTTCGCCGGCTATTTTCTGACCGGCGTCTTTGCCCATAATCCGTCGTTTGCCGCCAGGCCTGACAATACCGGCCTCGTGGGTCTGCGCCACATGCTCCATTTGGAAACCGATCTCTACAAGCAATACCTGACGTTTTACACCGATCAGAATTTCTTTTCCGATCGGACGAATGGATGGATCGAGTTAAGCGAATGGGACGGTACCTATGCCCTGACCGGGGTGGTGGGACATTTGAGTTGGCGGTTGCAATATGAGCGGGATACGCCGATTGACCGGAAAGGCCTGACGCAGGACTATGCCGATGGGCTCGTCACAGCCAAATTCCAAGCGGTGCAAGACTTCCCCGCATGGCGGCGACTCCTGCCGAACCAGAACCTCACTGCCTACGCCGGAGCCGGCTGGCTCTTTCATAATACTAATTACTTCGCCAGGCCGGATAACACCGGACGCGCGCTCTTTCGCTATGTCGCGCACGCCGACTTGGATCTCTACAAGAACAAAGTGGTGCTCTACGGCGACGTCAACATGTTCACAGACCGGCAGGCTGACAACCAGGTGAATCCAACCGAACTGGATTGGATCGTCGGCCTGGCAGTGCGGTGGCGGACTTCAGAAGTGGCGGTCTATCTTGAGCAGGATCAGCCGTTGGATCGGCCCGGATTAGTTCAGAAATACGTCGCGGTCCAGTACCGTATGTCGTTCGATATCTCGAAAGGAGACCTGGGAATCGGCAGGGTCGAGACGGCACCGCCGCCAAAACCATAACCATTCCATTTCCACGGCTGTGCTCTCGCCCGCCTCATTCATGAGCGCTTCTACTGCAATCGCCGATCCCTCCTTCGTCGCTCGTATCTTGTCCCTGACTCTGCTCAGGACCGTGAGCCTGTCGAATAGTGAAGCATGGTCGGCGGAAAAAGCCTATGGCGTATGGCAAGCAATGCGGAGTTGTGAGTGATCAGATGTCACTCAATACTTACAACTCATCACTCACAACTTTCCGGCTCAGTCTCGT
>JABMDG010000419.1 GCA_015904045.1 Nitrospira sp. | reverse complement strand
CCATGGAGTCGGCTTCTGGTTTTATGTACCGGTGCTGCTCCTCGGTTTCTTTCCCTGGAGTCTGTTGTTGCCGGCTGGGTTCTACACGGCCTATCAGAGCTGGAGGGAATGGCGGCGCGGAGGACGGACCGATTCCGCACCACTCGACTCGCAGGACACTGACCGACCGGGCAATGAACTGGAATGGTTTGCAGCACTGTGGCTGATCGGCACCTTCGTGTTTTTTACCCTGTCATCCACCCGCTTGCCCCACTATATCGGCCCGCTCTTCCCCGCCGCGTCGCTGTTGGCGGCGCTCTATTGGTCGCGAGCGGTGCAAGACCCCTCCACCCCGTGGATACGGGGGTCGATTCATGCCATGACCGGCGTGGGCTATCTCCTGGCCATCGGATTCGCCTACCTGCCGTCACTCTACGGGACATTCGCCGGCAAACTGGTGAAGGAATTTCCTGTAGCCGTTCAATTCAACTTGGGGATCGGTCCCTATGTCGCGGCCGCGGTCGTCCTGATCGGGATGGGGCTGGTCAGTTATTTCGGACTGAATGAGGAACGGCGGGGAATCGCCTTCGGCATCGCGGGAGCCGCCGTGACCACGGTATTTCTGCTGGCCCTTCTCACCGTCATTCCCGGCCTCAACCGCTATGCCATTGCTCCTCCGCAGGAATTGGCCTATGCGGCGGGATTGAATCTCGATCCAAGCGACCAATTCATCGCGTATGGCACCACGAGACCTTCCATCGCCTTCTATTCCAGACGGAGGGTGTTGTTCGTTCCCCGTGGTGAAGTCGACCGGCTGCGGGCGGCCCTGAGCCATACCGGCCGAACCATGATTCTCTTGCCCGAAGCGATGCGGGATACCTTGCCGCCGGAAACAGCGACGTTTCAGCCAGTCCTCGCACGGTACGGCTATATTCTCCTCGCGAGCCAGCCGATCGTGTCAATCCCTGAACGCGCAACGGCTCCGCCCCAAGCATCGCCATCAAGGCCGTTCGGCCACTAGCGCTCACCGTCTCACAGAGTCTTGTGTCTCGCGGAACAAGTCTCCGCGTCAGAGGACAGGCTTTCCGAACGACGCAGGTTACCGGAACGGCAGGACTCCCCGACCGGCATACATCATGAACAAGGTCAGGGCGACGCCGCTCACCAAGACACCTTCGCGTGCCAGCTGCCATGATCGAAGATCGCGGGTCTGCTCGCCCAGCGAACCGACCTGGTGAAGCCAGTAGGCCAATCGACGATATCGTGGCATGCTGACTCGACCCTGATCGTTCGGAACTGGTCCACTGGGTTCTCCGCAGCCACAACCCGGCCGCGATGGCGGCCAGGCCGAGTGCGCTCAAAAGCATGCCGACGATGCCTTCCTCGGGACCACGTGCCAAGGACCAGAGGAGAGCCAACAGCACGATGGCTCCAACAGCCGATTGTCCGATCCCATCCCGAAGGGAAGTGCGCCATTCCTTCAACGGCGCCGCGGCAATTGCGCCACTGAGCACGCCCACAATAGCGCCGCCCACGACGTCGGTTGGAAAATGGGATCCGCGAAGGACACGGCTGAGCATCACGAAGGCCGCAACCCCGAGACACAGTGGACCGAAAACGGGGAATCGTTTCGCCAGGACCGTTGCGACGGCGAAACTGGCCGCGGAATGCCCGGAAGGAAACGAGTCGAACCCTGACACCCACGAGGGCGCGAACTGCCAGTCACCGGAATGGGCGAACTTGGGACGAGGCCTGCCGATCAGATGCTTGAGCCCGTTGACCAGCGATGCCGCAAGGCCATGCGCCAGCAGAGTCTGGATTCCCGCGTTTCTGACCGCCGCGCTTGAGAACAGCCACCCGGCGCCCGCCAGGACCAGGCTGAAGACGACAAGATGCATTCCTTCGCCGATCCAATCTCCCGTATCGCTGGTGAAGGCCATCCATGGAATCGTAAGCTGATTCCAAGGAAGATGGATTGTGACCGAGCGCACATATCGGACAATCGGGAGATCGAACTGGGAGAGTCCGAGGAAGGCGATAACCAGTGAGAGGCAGGAACAACCGAACGCCAGGACCAGCGCAGCGGTCCGCAGTCGCTCACTCATCGTCGATTGCCGCCTTCAAGGAGCCCAATCGGCCAGAAAGACGTTGAACTCACCCGGCTCCTTCGCATTGCGGTCCGAAACCCAGACCAGGCGTTTCCCGTCCGGGGAAAACATGGGAAAGCTGTTGAATCGCCCGTCCTGAGTCAGCCGTTCCAATCCCGTTCCGTCGTCATTCACCAGATAGAGATGAAAGCTCGGGCGCCCGCCTTCTCCCCTGGTCTCGACATTGGATGAGAAGATAATCCGCTTGCCGTCGGGATGAAAAAACGGGGAAAAATTCGAGGCGTTGTTCGACGTCACCTGCTGCTTACCGGACCCATCGGCATTCATGACGAAGATTTCGAGCTGGCCGGGTTCGACCAGCCGTTGCGCCAACAGCTCTTGATAGCGGGCGATTTCCGTGGGATCGGTCGGATGGGCCGCACGATATACGATTCGCCGGCTGTCCGGCGAGAAAAACGCGCCGCCGTCGTACCCCACGTCCTCGGTGAGCCGCCGTATCGTGGTGCCGTCGAGATTCATCGCGTAGAGATCGAGGTCTCCGTCCTTCACGGAGGTCCACACGATGGTTTTCCCGTCCGGCGAAATGGTCGCTTCCGCGTCATAACCGGGTGTCGTCGTCAATCGCTGAACATTCCGCCCGTCGAGGTCCACGGCATAGATATCGTAGTCATCGAGCGCCCATCGGTAGGCACCGTCTCGTTTGGGCTTAGGAGGACAATTGGGCCCAGCCGCATGGGTCGAGGAGTAGAGGATACGGCGATCGCCGGGATAGAAGTAGCCACAGGTCGTGGCGCCCTCGCTGGTGCTGACCAGTTGCACCTGTTTGCCCTCCACGTCCATGACA
>JABMDG010000418.1 GCA_015904045.1 Nitrospira sp. | reverse complement strand
GACGCTGCCGCCGCCGACGCGGCCGTGTCGATAGAGAGCCACGTGGGCCAGAAAAAAGGCCGGCTACAGCACACAGTCACCACTGCGCGGCCCAAAAGGCCGCTCTCGTTCTTCCGCCGAGTTCTCAGGGCGCTCCTGCGGCCGCGACTGGCTATTCCGTCGGCAATTGAGGCGCTGTGGCAAGGCAACCTGATCGGAGCCATCACGGTCGTTCGTCAGGAACGGAATCTCGGCCTGAAAGAGGCGAAGGGGCAGGTCGAAGTGTATATCGCCTCTCAGCCGGCCCTCAAGAAAAAGATGGACAAGGTGCTCGCCACGGTGCAACGGCGATTCATCCGTTGGGTGATCGGATTGTTGATGCTGGCTGCCGGCATCACGCTCCTCGTACTGTACGTGTTGTGAAGCCGCCTGTGAGGGATTCTGTATGAAGTGTGAATCGGAAAGAAAGCTGCCCGCCTTCCTTGTGCTGGGTGCGGTGTTATGCTGGGCATTCTCCCCCGTCGTAGCGATGGGTGCGGTGCAGGTGTTGCTCGAGACGGTCTTGAAGGTGGATGGAACAGAGGTGAAGGGACACAAGCGGGTGATCGGCCATCCGGCCGTGAAGGAACTGCTGGCGTCGTTTGGGCGGGCGGAAGCGGCCTTGAAGAAAGAGGATCTGGACGCGCTGATGGGCTTCTACGCATCCACCTACAATTATCATGGGCTCAAAGAAACCGACGTGCGCCGGGTGTGGGGCGAGGTGTTCACGCACTACAAAGCCGTGGAGTCTGTCCACCTGTTTTCCGGCATCACGGTCACGCAGACGGGCTCCCAGCTTCGCGCGGAGGTCACCTGCACCGGCGGGCTGTACGGGACCGAGGAGGGCACGGGCAAGCGGATGACACTCGACAGTTGGTTTCGCGAGGTGCACTACCTGGTCAAAGAAGAAAGCGGTTGGCGATTCTTAGGGAACGCCGGGGAGGCGCCGAGTTCCGCCCCCTTTTCGTCGGCACCCCATCACCCGATGTTTTGAGGCACTCCCATCAGAGCCGCACGGTGACGGCTTTCACCTCTGTGTACAGTTCCAGCGCATCGTGGCCCATCTCGCGCCCCCAACCGGATTGCTTGTAACCACCGAAGGGTAACGCCGCATCGAAGATGTTGTAACAGTTGATCCAAACCGATCCCGCGCGCAGCTCGGCCGCGATACGGTGAGCCTTGCTGACATCCCTGGTCCAGACGGCCGCCGCCAGACCATAGATGGAATCGTTTGCCGCCGGCAGCACGTCTTCCACATCCGTGAACGGTACGGCGCAGACGACCGGCCCGAAGATTTCTTCCTGCATGACCTTCATCTGTTGCGTGGTGTCGACCAGCACGGTCGGCTCTACGAAATAGCCCCTGTCACCTAGCTTGCGTCCACCGACCACCGCCTTCGCTCCTTCGGAAAAGCCTGACTCAAGGTACCCGAGCACCCGCCGTTGCTGCTCATCCGATACCAGCGGGCCCATTTGGGTCGAGAGATCCATGCCCGGCCCGACTTTGATCTTCTTCGCGTCTGCCGCCACTCCTTCCACCACCTTGTCGAAGATGCCTTTCTCGACGAAGAGGCGGGATCCCGCGCAGCAACACTGGCCGTGGTTGAAGAAGATCGCGCTGGAAATCCCAGGGATGCTCGCCTCCACATCGGCATCCTTGCAGACGATGTTGGGAGATTTCCCCCCGAGTTCGAGAGAAACTTTCTTGAGGTTGCCCGCCGCTG